>JACPUR010000035.1 GCA_016192135.1 Candidatus Tectomicrobia bacterium
AAGGCCCGGGCGGAGGCCCTCTTCAGGCAGGCGTTCGCGCTCTTCCAGGAGGGGGAGTTCGAGGCGGCGGCGCTCGGTTTCACCCAGGGCCTCGAGATCGACCCGGCGGACGGGATCGGCCATTTCTATTTGGCCGAGACCCTCGTCCGCCAGGATCGGGCCGGCGATGCCGTTCGGCATTACGAGCGGACGCTCGCCCTCGCCCCGGAGAGCAAGGAGGCCCTCCTCGCCCGCACGCGCCTGCCCGAGGTGAAGGCCTTCGCCAAGTGGCTCGGGAAATGGCGGACCCTCGACGGGAGCACCTATGAGATCAAGCTCTCGGGAAAAAGTCTGACCATGGTTTGGGCCAAGCCGACCCCGAAGATGGCGGAGTACGGCTTCCGCCCCGGAGAGGAGCGCCTGTCGGGAAGCCTGAAGGGATCCTCCCTGGAAGGGAGAGAAATCGACCGGTGGACCACGCCGGAGGCCCGGCGCTGCTTCGGAGACCGTGACGAGAAGCCGATGAGCGCCACCCTCAGCGCGGACGGAAGGGTCATCACGGCGAAAACGACGAGAGGGAAGGTGAACTTCAATACAAGGACATGCGCCATCGACAGCTCCAGCGAAGAGCCGCTGGCGATCAAGTTCATCCGCGTCGACAAATGAACCGGACGGCAAGGAAGCCGCCATCGCGGAGACGCGGCTGAAGAAGCCGTAGGAGACCCTCGGAGGGAACGCCGCCATGCTCGAAACCGACATCAACGGCCCCAACATCGAGCACCTGATCATGCTGTCCTGGATCCTCATGGCCGGCGCCGGGGTCTTCGTCGTCCTCCGCAGCGTCCTCGGCTTCCTGCGGCGGAAGGAGACTCCTAGCCAGGGGACGCGGAGGGATTAACCGGTTGCGCGCGGCCGGTCAGCCGCCCCTCAGCCGACGCCGCGGGAACCACAGCGCCCCGCCGGCGAGGAGCACGGCGCCCACGCCCCGGAGGAGCGAACCCTCCTCCGACTCCAGGTTCCAGGCGGCGACCAGGGCGTAGCCTCCCACCAGGAGCGTCGCCAGAGCCCAGTCCCTGCCCGTGCCCCAGAACTTCCTTTCGCGCTCGGTTTCCGGATCCACGTGAATCCGCTCCTTATGCCCGAGGGAGGGTCCTCCCCCCAATCGAGGGCTGGGAGTGGCCCAGGCCGGGGAGCTCCCACACCCCCGCGCCCTGGGGGTTGTTCTCCCCCTGGATGTTGGCGTCGATGACATAGGGCTGGCCGCTCCTGACCGCCTCGGCGACGGCCTCGCCCAGGTCCTTGGCCTTGTCCACCCGCACCCCCCCGATGCCCGCCGCGCGCGCCATGGCGGCGAAGTCGGGGTTGAGGGGGGCGCCCGTCCGGGGATGCTTGAAGTCGGTGGCGAGCTCGCGCTTGCCCAGGTAGCCCCTCTGGAGCCCCCGGATGGAGGCGAAGGCGTAGTTGTTCCACACCACCCAGACCACGGGGATGCCGTACTCCGCCGCGGTGCCGAGCACGCTCGCGTGCATCAAGAAGGCGCCGTCCCCGCAGACCGAGACGACGGGGCGGTCCGGGGCGGCGAGCTTGGCGCCGAGCGCCCCGGCCACGCCGAAGCCCATGGCGCCGAAGCCCATCGAGCCGAGGAGCGACTGCGGGCCCTTGGGCCGGGTGAACTGGATGAGCCAGTTGTGGTGGATGCCCACGTCGCTCACGATGATGGCGTCCCCGGGCAGGGCCTTGTCGATCTCGTGCGCCGCGCGCTGGGGGTGGATGGGGGTGGTGTCGGCCGAGAAGCCCGGGGCGATGAACTCCTCCCACTCGTTCCGCCAGCGGCCGATGTCCCGGAGCCAGCCCGCGCGCGAGGGGGGCGCCGCCTGAACCTTCCGGGCGTCGAGCTCGGCCAGCACCTGGCGGAGAAAGGTCCGCACGTCCGCCATGAGGCCGAGCGCCACGGGGTAGTTGCGCGCGATCTCCTCGGGGTCGATGTCCACGTGGATGAGCTTCGTCGGGGGGATGTTGAAGGAGTAGCCCGGGATCCAGCTGCTGGAGGTGCGGTCGTCGAAGCGCACCCCGAGGGCCAGGAGCACGTCCGCCTGGCGGGCGGCGTGGTTGGCGGGGTAGGTGCCGTTCCGGGCGATGAGGCCCAGGTTGAGGGGATGGTCGGCCGAGACGGCCCCCATCCCGCTCGAGGAGCAGGCGAGGGGGAGCTGCAGGCGCTCCAGGAGCTTGAGGAGCTCCCCGGCCGCGCCCCCGTACTTCACCCCCTGGCCCACGAGGACGACGGGGCGCTCGGCCGAGAGGAGCATGTCCACCGCCCGCCGGAGCGCCTCGGGCTCGGCCGCGCAGCGGCAGTTGATGTTGCCGTTCCAGGCCCGGGCGTCCGGCATGTCGACGTCCGCCTCCTCCTTGAAGATGTCGAAGGGCACGTCGAGCACCACGGGGCCCGGGCGCCCGGTCATCATGGTCTTCCAGGACTGGCGCACCGCCACCGGCACCATGTCGGCCCGGGTGGGCTGGTACACCCGCTTGCAGACCGCGCGCACGGTGGAGGGGAAGTCCGCCTGGTGGTGCCGGTAGAGCTCCTGGAAGGCGCCCCGGTTGAACTGGCTGGTGGGGATGTTCCCCGTCACGGCGAGGAAGGGCACCGAGTCGAGGTAGGCGTTCGCGAGGCAGATGGGCAGGTTGGCCGAGCCCGGCCCGCAGGAGGTGAAGGTGGCGGCGGGCCGCCCCGCCACGCGGTAGTAGCCGTCCGCCATGAAGCCTGCCACCGACTCGTGCCGGACGGAGAGGGTCCGGATCTCGTCCGCGCGCTCGTAGAGGGCGTCCATGAAGCTGATGTTGCCGTGCCCGCAGAGCCCGAAGATGTAGGGCACCTTCTCCTGGATCAGGTAGTCCACGATGATCTGACCGCCGTTCATGCGGGCCATGCCGCTTCCTCCGGTTTGTCCCGGCGGGAGGCTCCCGCCCCCGCCCATGAGTCCTTTATTGCCGCTTTGATGGAAGCGCGAGAAGAAATATAATGCCTCGTCATTGTCCAATCCGTCGAGGGCATCTTCAGCGCCTGTTCCGCGCATGGGGGAGGGGCATGTCCGACCGCAGCCGCCGCAGCCACAAATGGATCACGGAGGAGTTCTACAAGGTCCACGACGTGTACGGCTTCCGCGCGGCGATGTTCGTCGAGTGGGGCTTCCGCCCCGCCGACGTGAAGCGCACGACCGAGCGGATCAAGGTCCCCGAGGCCGCCGTCAAGGAGTGGGCCCGCACCGCCGCCCAGGAGGAGGAGCTGGCCCGCGAGGCGGAGGCGGCCGGCCACCGCGAGAGCGCGGCGGAGTTCTACCACCGGGCGGCGCTCTACTACGGCCCCGCCTGTGGCATGATCCACGCCAACACCCCCAAGAAGCGCGAGCTCTACGCGAAGATGATCCGCTGCTACGAGAAGTTCACCGGGCTCTTCGGGGAAGCCCCGGTCGAGCGGGTGGAGATCCCATTCGAGGGCGGAAAGTCCATCCCCGGCATCCTTCAAACCGTCCCCGGGGCGAAGGCCCCCTGCGTCCTCGTGGTGCCCGGCATGGACACCATCAAGGAGTACATGCCGAATCCCTATCACAACCACTTCCGCCGGCGGGGGCTCGCCACCCTGAGCATCGACGGGCCCGGGCAGGGGGAGAGCAACGTGCGCGAGACCTGGGTGACGCTCGACAACTTCGAGCGCGCAGGCTCGGCGGCCATCGACTTCCTCGAGAAGCGGCCCGAGATCGACGCCTCGAAGATCGGCCTCTACGGCTGGAGCATGGGGAGCTACTGGGGCCCGCGCGTCGCGGCCCACGACCCGCGCCTCAAGGCCTGCGTGGGCGCGATGGGCGTCTATCTCCAGAAGGACACCATCTTCAAGCACGGCAAGCCGGCCTACCGGGCGAACTACAAGTACATGTCCAACATCCGGGACGAGGACGCCTTCGACGAGATGGCCGCCCGGATGACGCTCGAGCCCCTGGCGGGGAAGCTCCGCTGCCCCATGCTCCTGGCGATGGGGGAGTTCGACGAGCTCTGCCCCCTCGAGGACGCCGAGCGGCTCTACGAGATGCTCGCGGGGCCCAAGGAGCTCTGGGTCTACGAGAACGAGACACATACCCTGGGCGGGCGCCTGCCGGATTTCTATCTGGCGGTGGCGGACTGGCTGCGTGACGCCCTGGAGGGCAGGTTCGAGCCGGGCCACGCCCGGAAGAAATTCTTTCCCGCGCGCTGAAGGCGGGAGTGCGGAAGGCAATTCATCGGAGGGGCACATCCATGAGACGCACTTGGTGGGACAAAGGGTTGTGGACGGCGATTCTGGCGGCCGCGCTGCTCGGCTGGGCGCTTCCTCAGCCGGCCGCGGAGGGGGCGGTGAAGCGCATCACCCTCCTCGGCGGCCAGGTGGGCGGCGCCTGGAACCCCTGGGCGAGCGCCATGTCGGTGGATTTTTCCAAGAACATCCCGGGCCTGAACGTCTCCTCCGAGGCGGGGACGGGCTCTCCCGAGAACGTGCGGCGGGTGCACCGCGGAGAGGTGGAGACCGGCTTCGGCTTCTCGAGCGACATCCACGAGGCATGGCGGGGAGGGGGCATCTTCAAGGCGCCCCACACCAACCTCCGGGCGGTCTCCAAGCTCTTCGGCGTGGTGACGCACCTCATCGTGCTCGCCAACAGCGACATCCAGAAGCTCGAGGACATCGCGGGCAAGACCATCGCGGTGGGCGGCCCCAACTCGGGTTCGGCCCTCACCTTCGAGCGGCTCGCGCGGCAGGCCGGCCTGTGGGGCAAGTTCAAGCCGGTCTTCCTGGGGGGCGGCAAGGCCGCCTCGGCCATCGGGGACGGCCAGGTGGCCGCCTTCAACTGGACGCCGGGCATGGGGGACCGCCTCATCACCCAGATCGCGGTGACGAACCCCTCGCGGCTCATCGAGCTGCACTCCGCCGCCGAGAAGTCGGGCTTCTACCAGAAATATCCCTACTACAGCCCCCGCACCATCCCCGCCGGCACCTACAAGGGCATCGACAAGCCCGTGGCCACCTTCCAGCAGACCACCGTCTGGACGGCGAACAAGGACCTGCCGGCGGACATCGTCTACCGGATGGTCAAGCGCATGTACTCGCCCGAGGCCAAGGCCTTCCTCTCGAACGCCGTCGGCCGCGTCTTCGGCGAGATGGCCCCCGACACCGCTTTCAGCGGCGTGACCATCCCGCTCCACCCGGGGGCGGAGCGCTTCTGGAAGGAGAAAGGCGTCGCGATCCCGAAGGAGATAGCCGCCCGCTGATGGCGCTCTCCATTCCCGGTTCCATCCTCGGGCGGGGGCCCCACGGGGGCTCCCGCCCCGGGGAGGGCGGCATTTGAATACGTCATTCCATCCCGCGTCCGGGCCGCCCGCGCCCCCGGACCCCGGCCCCGGCGCCGAGTCCCGCGCGCAGCGCCGGTTGCCTCCCTTCTTCGACGGGCAGGTCCGCCTCCTGGCGGCCGCCATGGGCGCCTTCTACATCTACAGCGCGGTCTTCGGGGTGGCGGCGCCCCAGTGGCACCGGGGCTTGTACCTGGGCCTCACCTTCGGGATGGCCTTCCTCCTCTTTCCCCTCCGTGGGGCCTCTCCGGCGGGGCGGCCCTCCGCCTTCGACATGGCGTTCGCCGCTCTCTCGCTGGGGGCGGTGGGCTACTGGATCTGGCAGTACGAGGGCCTGGCCTACCGCGCGGGGGACTACACCGGCCTGGACTACTACGTCTCGATCGCGGGGGTGCTGCTCTCCCTCGAGGCCTGCCGCCGGGTGACGGGGATGGCGATGTCGGTGGTGGCCGTGGGGGCGCTCCTGTTCGCCTACTTCGGGCCCTACTTCCCCGAGATGCTGGCCCACCGGGGAGTGCCTGTGCGGCGCCTGGCGGAGTACCTCTTCCTCACCGACGACGGCGTCTTCGGCGTGATGACGAACGTCATGGCGACCTACGTCCTCATCTTCATGTACCTGGGCTCGTTCATGGCGCGCTCCGGAGCGGGGAAGTTCTTCATCGACTTCCCCCTCGCCCTCATGGGGAGGGCGGTGGGCGGACCGGCCAAGGTCGCGGTTTTCTCCTCGGCCATCTTCGGCTCGATCTCGGGCGCCTCGGTGGCCAACATCGTCGCCACCGGCACCTTCACGATCCCCCTGATGAAGCGGACGGGCTTCAAGCCCCACGTGGCCGCGGCCATCGAGAACACGGCCTCGACGGGAGGGCAGCTCCTGCCCCCGGTCATGGGGGTGGGCGCCTTCATCATGGCCGAGCTGACGGGCATCTCCTACGGCCACATCGCCCTCGTCGCGGCCATCCCGGCGCTCCTCTACTACCTCTCGATCGGCATCATGGTCCATTGCGAGGCCAAGCGGCTGGGCCTGAGGGGGCTCCCGGAGGGCGAGGTGCGGCCGGCGGGAGCGGTGCTGCGCGAGGGCTGGTTCCACGCCATCCCCCTCTCCCTCTTGATGCTCTTCCTCTACGCCGGCTACTCGCCGCCCTACTGCGCCGGGGTCGCCGTGGGCGCGACCGTCCTGGTGAGCTGGCTGAACCGCGACCCCGGCCTGCGGATGGGGCCGCGCGGGGTGTGGGACGCCCTGATCGACGGCTCGGCCAGCTCCCTCATCGTGGGGGCGACGGCGGGGGCCATCGGCATCATCGTGGGCGTGGTGTCCCTGACCGGGCTGGGGCTCAAGCTCTCGAACATCATCGTCTCGCTGGCGGGCTCGAGCCTCCTCGCCGCCGTCTTCCTGGTGGCCTTGGCCTCCCTCGTGCTCGGGATGGGGCTGCCCATCACCGCCTCCTACCTGGTGCTGGCGGTCCTGGCCGTGCCCGCCCTGGCCGAGTTCGGCGTGCCGGTCCTCGCCGCGCACATGATCGTGTTCTGGCTGAGCCAGGACTCGAACTTCACCCCGCCCGTCTGCCTGGGGGCCTACGTCGCCGCCTCCATCGCCGGGGCCGACCCCTGGAAGACGGGATGGGCCAGCCTCAAGTTCGGCAAGATGCTCTACGTGATGGCGCTCCTGTTCGCCTACACCTCCATCCTCTTCACCGGGACGCTGGAGCAGAGCCTCTGGGCCGTCTTCTCCGCCCTCGTGGGCACCGTCGCCTTCTCCTTCTGGACGATGCGGTTCTGCTACGGCCCCACGAGCCATCCGGAGTGGCTGGCCCTGGGCGCCTCCACCGTCCTGTGCTTCATCCCGGGCGTCTTCACCGACATGGCCGGGATCGCGCTGTTCGCCCTGGTCTACTACGCCCAGTACCGCCGCTATAAGCGCCCGCTGCCCGCGCCCGCCCCGGCCGGGGGCGCCTGAGGAGGAACCGCCATGGCCCAGCCCGTGGACCGCTCGCGGATGATCGCCCGCATGAAGGACGCCCTCACGCTGGAGGCCGCATCCTCCGCCGTCGTCACCATCGATTGCCAGCGGGGGAACCTCGACCCCGCCGTCGCCTCCCTGCCCGTGCCCGAGGAGGAGTGCCGGCGGGTGATCGAGGGGACGAACCGCCTCCTGGCGCTGGCGCGGGAGGCGGGCGTGCCCATCCTCCACGTGAGCACGGTGTACGAGGAGCCGCTCCTCGCCTCCCATCCCTTCGAGCGGGCCATGCTCGAGGCGAAGGAGTCCTTCACCCCCCACCGCCCGAGCGATTTCGCGCGCCACAAGCGCCCCGGCTCGGTCGAGGGCCAGCTCGTCCCCGGGCTCGACGCCCGCCCCGAGGACCACCGGGTGGAGAGCAAGCGCACCTTCGACATGTTCCACGGCACCCCGCTGGAGCTCCTCCTGCGCTTCATGAAGCGGGACACCCTTCTTGTCGCGGGCTGCAACACGAACACCTGCGTCCTGGCATCGGCCTTTGGCGGCTACAACCGGGGCTTCCGGATGGTCGTCCTCTCCGACTGCGTGGCCTCGGCCTACGGCGAGGACCTCCACGCCTTCGCCCTCCAGAACATCCAGCGGCGGCTCGGCTGGGTGCTCACCCTGGACGAGCTGCGGGAGAAGCTGATCGCCGCCACGGCGGGGGCGGGGCGGTAGGCGGGGGCGTATTCTCCCTTTCTCTCTCCGGGCCTTCGCCCGCCGACCTTCCTCCGCCCGCCGAAGCGGGCTTCGCGAAGGCGGGAGCGAACTTCGAGAAGGTGGAAGGGCTTCGGCCCGCGCAGGCGGGAGAGGGCCGGGGTGAGGGGATGCCCGGCCCGCGTGTTTCCCTCCCCCTGCCCCCTCCCGGCGGGAGGGGGAAAGGCCAAAGCCGGGTGGGCGGCGAGCCTCCCTCCCCCTCCGGGGGAGAGTCGGGGTGGGGCGGCCCCCCGTGGCCGCCCTCACCACGGGGCAGGCGCAGGGGCCTGCCCCTACAGAAGAATCGGCCATCTATCCAGAGGGAAAAACATGCCTAGCAGCACGTCCGACCCGGATCTTCGTTTCCAGCTCGCCCTCGCGGGGCGCATCCTGGCGTTTGTGGGCCAAGCCGACGCCATCATGGGCTTCGCCGGGGCCCGCGCCTCGGACGGCCGGTCCTTCTGGATGAAGCCCATGACCCTGGGGCTGGACGAGGTCCGGCCGGGCGACCTCCTGCGCATCGGCTACGACGGCAAGATCGTGGAGGGGGAGGGCAAGCCCCACAACGAGTGGGTGTTCTTCGCCTCCCTCTTCAAGGACCACCCCGAGCACACGGCCGCCGTCCACACCCACGCGCCCCACTGCCTCGCGGTGGCGGCCCAGGGGCGCACCATCGAGCCCTTCGACCAGTTCGGCACCCACTTCTACGCCCACGGCGTGCCCCTCTTCGAGGAGTCCCCCGACCGCGTCTACACCTTCGAGTTGGCCGAGGCCATCCTGAGGAAGATGGGCCAATCGCCCGCCGTCATCATCTCCTACCACGGCATCCTGACGGTGGGGCGGAGCATGCGGGAGGCCGCGATGCGCGCGGTCTTCCTCGAGAAGGCGGCGCAGACCCAGCTCCTCGCCTACCAGGGCGGGAGCGCGCGCCCGCTCCCGAGGGAGCTCGCCATCGGCCTCGGCAGGAACGCCCCCTACGAGCTCCTCCACGAGTTCTACTGGAACTACTACGAGCGCCAGCTCCGGGCGAAGGACCCGGGCTTCTTCGCATGAGCGCCGGCGAAGATCGGGCAGTGGGTCAGTCTGTGCCACAGATGTCATTCCGAGGGAGCCCGCCCAGGCGGCTTGCCGCCTGGCGGTGGCGGGCACCGCCACCCAAAAAGAGGGCGACCGAGGAATCTGCTTCTGGTTCTTACAAAAGCAGATTCCTCGCTGCGCTCGGAATGACAGCGGAATCGCGAAACTGACCCACTACCGAAGATCGTTCCGCCGCCGATCCGGCCGTATTTTCTGCTATCCTGACCTTCCGCCCGCCCGGCGCCTGCGCCGGCATTCCAAAAAACTCCCGGGCGGCGTTCGGCCCTGTAATATAAGGAGAGATCGATGAAGCGCATCGCACTCGCAGCCGGCATGGTGATCCTGGGCGGCTCCGCGGGGAGCGCCGAGGCCCATGTGGCCGGGTCGTGGGGCGCCGGCCTCGGCGAGGGATTCCTCCATCCGATCGGCGGCCTGGATCACCTGCTCGCGATGACGGCGTTGGGACTGTGGGCGGCCCGGATGGGCGGCCGCGCGGTATGGGCGCTGCCCCTCGCGTTTCTCGCGATGATGGCCGCGGGCGGCTGGCTCGGAGGCGCGGGCGTGCCCATGCCCTGGGTGGAGGCGGGGGTCGCGGCCTCGGTGATCATTTTCGGAGCGGCGGCGGCCTTCGCCCCCCGCTGGCCGGTGATCGCGGGGCTCGCGCTCGCCGGCTTCTTCGCGCTCCAACACGGGCACGCCCACGGGACGGAGCTTCCCCAGGCGGCCGCTCCCGCGCTCTTCGCCTCGGGCTTCCTCGCGGCGACCGCCCTGCTGCACGGCGCGGGGATCGCGCTCGGGCGGTGGGCACGCTCGCACCGGCTGGGCGCGCGGGTGGCGCGCGGCGCGGGGGCCGCCGTGGCCGCGGCCGGTTTCCTTCTCTGGCTGGGGGCGTAGCCCGCCGGGACTCCCGGATAAGCGCCATTCCGGCTGCCGGGGCCGCCCCGCCTTTGTTCCTGAAATCCGCGATTTTTCCGCCGGCGCCCAAGCCGCGGCCTCTCGATGGGCGCCTGGAAAATCTCCGATTTGAATTTCCCCCTCCTCCGGGCAGCCACTGTCTCTCCCTTGAGACGCCTCTTCTGCGCGCCGGAGGCCTCCGCGCGTTGGGATTTGCCGGCCGGGATGATATAAAGAAGACCTGCAATTCGGAAATGTTTCGAAGGCGGCGGGCCGGAGGTTTTTGCGCGCATGGCGCGGCGGAGGCGCCGGCGGACGCGGCGTCCTTCACTCCGGCGGGATGTCCCGCCGCGGGGGCATGGGGGAGGTGAGCCGGTGGCCAGCGTGGCGGTGCGAAGCCTCATCAAGCGGTTCGGCGCCGATGCGGCGGCGGTGAACGGCGTGAGCTTCACCGTCCGCGAGGGGGAGTTCATCACCCTCTTGGGGCCGAGCGGCTGCGGGAAGACGACCACCCTCCGCTGCATCGCCGGGCTGGAGGTGCCCGAGGAGGGGGATATCCTCATCGGGGACGAGCTGCTGACGTCCTCCGCGCGGGGCATCTGCCTCCCGCCCGAGGAGCGGCGCCTGGGCATGGTGTTCCAGTCGTACGCCGTATGGCCCCACATGACCGTGTTCGAGAACGTGGCTTACGGCCTGCGCGCGAAGTCGACGCCGAAGGCCGAGGTCGGCCAGCGGGTGAAGAAGGCGCTCGATCTCGTGGGCCTGACGGGCCTGGAGGATCGCAACGCAACCAAGCTCTCCGGCGGCCAGCAGCAGCGCGTGGCCGTCGCCCGCGCGCTGGTCTACAACCCCCGCGTCCTCCTGTTCGACGAGCCGCTGAGCAACCTCGACGCCAAGCTCCGCGAGCAGATGCGGCTCGAGCTCACCCGCCTCGTGCGCGAGCTTGGCATCACGTCCGTCTACGTCACCCACGACCAGGCCGAGGCCATGGTGATGAGCGACCGCATCATCGTCATGCACATGGGGCGAATCCAGCAGGAGGGCCCGCCCCAGGCCATCTACGACGAGCCGGTCAACCGCTTCGTGGCGGATTTCATCGGGGTGACGAACCTGCTCGACGGGACGGTGGCGGGCCGCGAGGGCGACGGCGGCGTCTGGGTCGAGGTGCCGGAGGCGGGCGCACGGCTCCTGTGCGGCCGCGGCGCCGAGGGCGCCGAGGCCGGCTCCCGCGTCACGATCAGCGTCCGCCCCGAGCACGTCTCCTTGAACGGGGGCGCCGAGGGGACGAACCGGCTCGAGGGCAAGGTGACCGAGGCCATCTACCTGGGCCAGTCCTGGGACTGCCGGGTTCAGGTGAGGGATGTCAGCATCCGGGTGCAGGCGCAGGGCGAGGTGTCGGTGCGCCCGGGCCAGCAGGTGGCGCTGGGGGTGCTCCCCCGGCGATGCGTGCTCCTTCGGGGATAATGCGCCGGCCCGCCGGGCCGGCGGAGAAGCTGGACAAAGGGGGAGGAGGGATCATGAAAGCGCGAATGATGATTTGGCTGGGAGCGGCCGTGGCGGCGCTCGCGCTGTCCGTCCCGGCCGGTGCGGCGGATGCGCCGATCCTGAAGGAGCTGAGCGGGGCCGAGCGGGAGCGGGTGGCCAAGCTCATCGAGGGGGCGAAGAAGGAGGGCAACCTCGACTACATGTCCCACTTCGTGCAGGTCGGCACGGCCCGCGTGATGGAGGCCGAGTTCAAGAGGCTCTACGGCCTTGCGGGCCACAAGTTCAACTTCTCGGACCGGACCACCTCGATCATCATCCGGCGGGTGGAGGAGGAAATCCGGGCGAACAAGGTGACGGCGGACGTCCTGCTCGTCTCGTCCGTCTCCTGGCTCCATTCCCTGAAGCGGCGGGGGGAGCTGATGAAGTACGTTTCCCCCGAGGACAAGCACTACGCCCCCGCCGAGAAGGCCAAGATGAACGGTGACGGCCACTGGGTGGCCGACGCGCAGCTCAACACCATCTCGGTCAATCAGAGCATCCTGCCCGGCGTGACCGTCAGCAGCTGGCACGACCTGCTGAACCCGAAGTTCCAGGGCAAGATCCTGGTGGGCGACGCCAGCCGGACCGAGACCTACACCCTCGTCTACATGGGCTGGCGGCAGGTGCTCCCCAAGGAGTTCTTCCAGAAGCTGGCCGCCCAGAAGACGGGCCTCATCCTCCGGGGGCCCGAGCAGCGCCGCGCCGTCATGTCGGGCGAGTACGCCATCGGCACCACCATCATGGCCCGCCACAACATGGTGGCCCAGAAGGAAGGGGTGAAGATGGTCCCCTTCTATCCCAAGGAGGGGGTGACGGCCCTGCCCATGATGTCGGCCATCCTGACGAAGGCGCCCCATCCCAACACGGCCAGGCTCTTCATCGACTTCTACCGGGGCGTGCACGGCAAGTACATCCAGATGAGCCGCGAGCCCGGCAACCTGGGCCGGCCCGAGCTGCCTCCGCATCCGGACCCGAAGGTGCAGGCGCAGCTCAAGAAGGCGTATGAGATCGCTCCGCCGATCGACAAGCTGAACGTCATCCCGATCGACTGGGAGAAGGTGACGCCGGCCGACGTGAAGAAGTGGCAGGCCGAGTTCGTCTCGATCTTCGGCAAGGGGACCAAATGAGCCCCGCGCCGGGAGGGGACTGAGCGCATGTCCTCGACCCAAGCGGCGGAGGCTCTCCCCCGGAGGGCCTCCGCCTCATGGCTCTCCCAGCGGCTGAACCTCGAGTCCGGGGTGATGGCCGGGGCCCTGGCCCTGGTCGCGGCCCTGGCCGTCATCCCCATGCTCGTCTTCTTCCAGACGAGCTTCCGCATCTACACCGAGGCGGGGCCCGAGGGGTTCACCCTTCAGAACTACTACTTGATCTTCTCCGAGCCCCTCGCGCGCGAGGCCATCTGGAACACCGTCCTCATCGCTCTCTTCTCGGCGGTATTCTCGGGCGCCCTGGGGACCTCGCTCGCCTGGTTCCACGCCCGGACGGACATGCCGCTGCGCCGCTGGCTCGAGCCCCTGACGCTGATGCCCTTCTTCCTGCCCTCGCTGGTGGGGGCGATCGCCTGGTGGGCGCTGGCCTCGCCCAAGGTGGGGATGCTGAACACCTTCCTCGTCGGCGCCCTGGGCCTCTCCGAGGCGCCCTTCAACATCTACACGCTGTGGGGGATCGTCTGGGTCCTCGTGCTCTTCGACACGCCCTACATGTACCTGTTCACCATCGGCTCGTTCAACCGGATGGACCCCTCGCTCGAGGAGTCGGCCCGCGTGTGCGGGACGGGCGTGTTCAAGACCGCCCTGCGGGTGACGCTGCCCCTCTCGCTGCCTGCCATCCTCTCGGGCGTGGTCATCATCTTCGTGACGAGCGCCGGGGTGTTCGGGGTCCCCATCGTGCTGGGAGGCCCCGGCCGCGTCCACACCCTCTCGACCCAGATGTACACCAAGATGGGGACCTTCCCGCCCGAGGCGGGCGTCTCCGCCGCGGCCGGGTGCATCCTCATGATCATCACGGCGTTCGGGCTGTGGATCCAGCGGAAGATCATCGCGCCCCGCAGCTTCGTCACCGTGACCGGCAAGGGCTACCGGCCCGCGCGCATGTCGCTCGGGCCCTGGCGCTACCTCGCCCTGGCGCTGAACCTGCTCTACGTGCTGGCGGCCGTGGTGCTGCCCGTGGGGGCGCTGCTGATGGCGTCGCTCAACCGGAACTGGTTCGGGATGTTCCGGTGGGAGCAGTTCACGCTGCGGCACTGGCAATTCATCCTGTTCGAGTACGACTACACCCTGCGCGCCATCAAGAACAGCATGTTCCTGGGCATCGCGGGCGGCTTCCTGGCCGTCGTGCTCTGCACCTTCCTCTCCATCCTGATCCACCGGGGGCGCAACCGCCGCTTCAAGTCCGTCCTGGACTACATCACCACGCTGCCCATCGGAGTGCCGGGCATCGTGATGGGGATGGCCTTCCTCATCACCTGGATCCGGACCCCGCTCTACGCCTTCCCCATGTTCCTGCTCATCCTGGGCTACATGACGCGCTACATGCCCTACGGCATCCGGACCATCTCCTCGGTGCTCCTCTCGGTGAGCCCCGAGCTGGAGGAGAGCTCCCGGGTATGCGGCGCCACCTTCCTCCGGACGCTCCGGCGGGTGACGGTGCCCCTGCTCCAGTCGGGCATCTTCGCGGCCTACCTGCTGCTCTTCATCGTCTTCATCCGGGAGCTCCCGGTCTCGGCCCTCCTCGCCACGGAGGCCAGCACCCCCATGGCGCTGGCCCTGTACATCGTGGGGGAAAACGACGGCCTCGGGGTGGTCTCGGCCTTCGCTTTGGTGCAGATTGTGCTCTTGCTGGGCGCCACGTACCTGTTCCGCCGCTTGTGGGGGCTGGAAAAGCTGTCGGTTTGATTCAGGTCTGGAACGGCCCGCCGCACTCATGGGAGGAGAAGGGATGGATTTCACGTTCACCGATGAACAGAGGGCGCTGCAGCAGCTCGCCCGGGACTTCTTCGAATCGGAGGTCCGGCCCGTCGCCGCCGAGTACGACCAGCGGGAGGACCCGCGCGACTGCGTCCCCTGGGATATCATCGAGAAGGGCTCCAAGCTGGGCCTGAGGACGCTGGGCACACCCGAGGAGTGGGGCGGAGGCGGGGCGGACCTCCTCACCCAGGCCCTGGTCATCGAGGAGATGGCCCGGGTGGACATCGGCGCCTCCAAGACCTTCAGCCACAACTGGAAGGTCTCCTCCCGCATCGCGGCCCTCTGTAGCGAGGAGCAGAAGAAGCGCTTCCTGCCCCCCTTTGTCGCGGACCACCGCTACCTCCTCTCGAACGCCGTGACCGAGCCCGACGCGGGCTCGGACAGCCACCTCCCCTACGACGTGCCCGAGGCCGGCCCCCGCTGTTTCGCCGAGCGCAACGGCAAGGGCTTCGTCATCAACGGCATGAAGAACTTCATCGCCCTGGCCGGCGTCTCCAAGCTCATCATCCTTTGGGCCCGCACCGACCGCTCCGTGGGCATCACCAAGGGGCTGAGCACCTTCATCGTGCCCCGCGACACGCCCGGCCTCTCGAACGGCCAGTTCCACGACAAGATGGGCATGCGGCTCTACAACAACGCCGAGCTCATCTTCGAGAACTGTCACGTGCCGGCGGAGAACTTGGTCGGCGAGCTGGGCCAGGCCATGCAGCAGCGGGCGGCGGTGGCGAAGGGCGGCAACATCGAGCTCATGGCCCACGCCCTGGGGTGCGCGCGCGGCGCCTACGAGCACGCCCTCGATCACGCGCGCAACCGGGTGCAGGGCCTCAAGCCCATCATCGAGCACCAGGCCATCGCCATGAAGCTGGCCGAGATGGCGATGGAGGTCGAAGTGGCCCGGGCCATGGTGTGGCGCTGCGCCTGGGCGTCCGAGCATATGACCCCCCCGGACAACCGCCTGACCGTGTTCTCGAAGGTCTTCTGCACGGAGATGGCGCTCCGGGTCACCCGCCGCGCGGTCGAGATCTTCGGCGGCATGGGCGTCATGAAGGACGGCCCGGCCGAGAAGTACCTGCGCGACGCGGCCGTGCTCCTGCACATGGACGCCACCAACCAGATCAACCTGATCAAGGTCGCCAAGCGCCTGTAGGCGCGGAGGGATGCCGGTCATGACCGTTCAACTCGTCGGGGAGTACCGCGCCCTCCAGCAGATGGCGCGCGAGTTCTGCGAGCAGGAGATCCGCCCCGTGGCCGCCGCGCGGGACCGCATCAAGGACCCGGCCAAGGTCTTCGACTGGGACCTCATCCGCAAGGGCTCGGCCCTGGGCCTGCGCACCCTGGCGGTGCCCGAGAAGTTCGGGGGGCCGGGGGTGGACCTCATGGGCCAGGCCCTCGTCATCCTCGAGCTCGCCCGCGGGGACGGGGGCGTGGCCAAGACCTTCAGCCAGTGCTGGAAGTGGACGCCCATGCTCACCGAGCTGGCGACCAAGGAGCAGCGCGAGCTCTTCCTGCCCAAGTTCATGGAGGACGACACCTATCTCCTCGGCCTGGGGGGCACCGAGCCCGACGCCGGCTCGGATAACCGCTGGCCCCCGAACGATCCCCGGGCCGGCTGGAAGACCTCGGCCGTCCGGCGCGGGGACGAGTGGGTGCTGAACGGGATGAAGCACTTCATCGCCAACGGCGGGGTGGCCAAGCTCTTCGTCATCATGGCGCGGACCGACCCCACCGTGCCGATCAGCAAGGGGACGACCATGTTCTTCGTCCCCTCCGACACGCCCGGCTTCCGCTTCGGCCGCAGGCACGACAAGGTGGGCTGGCGCTTCTACCAGAACGCCGAGCTCATCATGGAGAACTGCGTCATCCCCGACGCCTTCCGGCTGGGGGAGGTGAACAAGGGCAAGACCCAGCGCCGGGACGACGTGGCGGGCTTCAACGACGTCGAGCTCGTCGCCAACGTCCTGGGCATGGCCCAGGCCGCTTACGAGTACGCGATCGAGTACGCGCGGAACCGCGTGCAGGGCGGAAAGCCCATCATCAACCACCAGGCGGTGGGCCTCATGCTGGCCGACATGTACATGCGGCTCGAGGCGGCCCGCGCCTACCTCTTCCGCGTGGTGGAGGGCAGCATGGAGCAGGGCCACGACTACGACTCCGCCTCCAGGCAGCTCGCGAAGGTATTCGCCACCGAGACGGCCATCAGCGTCACCCAGAAGGCGCTCGAGATCTACGGCGGCGCCGGGATCATGAAGGAGAACCCGGTCGAGAAGCTCTGGCGCGACGTGAGCGTTTTCCCCCACCTCGCGGCCGACTCGGTGCAGATTCTCCGGACGGTGGAGAAGCTGCCCTAGCGGGGATCTGGGCAAGGTGTGAAGGTGAGGGGGGGCCGTCCGTAGGGGCGAACCTCGTGTTCGCCCCGTGCCGGTCGCCGGTCCGGAGGGGGCGATGACAAGCATCGCCCCTACCGGCCCTTCTTTTCATCTCAGACCGCCACATAAGCGGTGCGTCGGACCAACTTAACGGGGCCGGGTCTCGATCGATAGGAGAACGCCATGCCGGAGAAGAAGCTTTCCATCGCGGCCATCCCGGGCGACGGGGTGGGCCACGACGTGGTCCCCGTGGCGGCGGAGGTGGTCCGCGCGGCGGCGGGCGCCTGCGGGGTGCAGGTGGACGTCACCCCCTACGACTACGGCGCGGTCCGCTACCTCGAGACGGGAAAGTCCCTGCCCGAGGACGTGCCGGGCCTCGTTCGCGAGCTGGCCTCCAAGCACGACGCCATCATGTTCGGGAGCGCGGGCCTCGACCCCCGCCAGCCCAAGGACGTGAACTGCCGCGATCTCCTGGTGGGCCTGCGCTGGGTGCTCGACGGCTACGTCAACCTGCGCCCGGCCCCCCTGCTGCACCCGAGCTTCTGCCCCCTGGAGAAGAAGGTGCCCATCGACCTCGTGGTCGTCCGGGAAAACACCGAGGGGGTGATGACGCGCCTGGGCGGGAACTTCAAGAAGGGCACCCCGGACGAGGTGGCCATCCAGGAGGACATCAACACCTACAAGGGCGTGGAGCGCATCTGCCGCTACGCCTTCGAGTACGCCCGCGACCACGGCTACCCCAAGGTCACCATGGCGGACAAGCACGGCTCCCTCATCCACGCCCACGGCCTCTGGCAGCGCGTCTTCTGGGCCACGGCGGAGAAGCACCCCGGCGTCGAGGCCGAGCACAAGTTCATCGACACCCTGTGCATGGAGCTCGTCCAGCACCCGGACAAGTTCGGGGTCATCGTCACGAACAACATGTACGGCGACATCCTGAGCGACCTGTGCGCCGGCCTCGTGGGAGGCGTCGGCATCGCGGGCTCGGGCTGCATCAACCCCGGCAACACCTCGATGTTCGAGCCCGTCCACGGCACCGCGCCCGACATCGCCCTCAAGGGTATCGCCAACCCCTTCGCCGCCACGCTGGCGGGCCGGATCATGCTGGATCACCTGGGCCAGCGGAAGGCGGCCAATCTCATCTGGGAGGCGGTCAAGCTCGCGGTGAAGGAGGGTCAGGTGACCGCCGACCTGGGGGGCAAGCTGGGGACCCAGGCGGTGGGGGACTACCTCTGCAAGACCGTCCAGAAGCTCGCCGAGCGGGCCGCGTAGGGGGAAAATCCGGGCCGGTCTGCAGGGGCGGTTCGCGAACCGCCCCTACGAAATCTCGCCGGATCCGGTTGGCGGCGAGGGCGATGCGTAGGGGCGTATTGCAGTACGCCCCTACGGACGGGGGGCTGGCCCGTTGGGACGGGCGCTGTCCGAATTCATCGCGGGGAGACGCTCGATGCTCTCCCCGGGGCCCGCCCCGGCTGGGCCGGGGCTTCGCAATCATAGCGGGAGAGAGCAGAAATGGATTTCGCTTTGACGGACGAGCAGCGGGCCCTCCAGGCCATGGCCCGCGATTTCGCCACCAAGGTGGTCCGCCCCGTCGCGGCGGAGTATGACCGCAAGCCCGACCCGGCGGACTGCGTCCCCTGGGACGTGCTCGAGAAGGGCTCCAAGCTCGGCCTGCGCACCCTGGCCCTGGGCGAGAAGCACGGCGGCGGGGGCTGCGACATGCTCACCCTCTCCATCGTGGGCGAGGAGCTGGGGGCGGGCGACCTGGGCGTGGCCGCCACCTTCGACCAGACCTGGAAGTTCTCCCCCATCATCGAGCACTGGACGAACGACGAGCAGAAGGCCCGCTTCCTCCCCGGCTTCGTGAAGGACCACCGCTACCACCTGGCCACCGCCATGACCGAGCCCGACTCGGGCACCGACCACGTCCTCCCCTACGCCGTCCCCGGGAAGGGCTTGCAGACGCGGGCCGAGCGGGTGGGGGACGTCTACCGCATCAACGGCACCAAGCAGTTCATCAGCAACGGGGGCACCGCCAGCCTCTACATCGCCTACACCCGAACGGACAAGTCCAAGGGCGGCTACCACGGGATGACCGCTTTCCTCGTGCCCGCCGACGCCCCCGGCTTCAAGGTGACCCGCCGGCACGACAAGATGGGCCGCCGCCTCCTCAGCAACGGCACCCTGGTCTTCGACAACTGCGAGGTGCCGGTCAAGAACCTCCTCGGCAAGGAGAACGGGGCCGAGGAGCTGCGCACGAGCCGAATCGCGCGGGGCCGGGGCGGCTACGGGGCCACCGTCCTGGGCACGGGACGTGCCGCCTTCGAGGAGGCGGTCGAGTACTCCAAGCAGCGCGTCCAGGGCGGCAAGTTCATCGGCGAGCACCAGGCCGTGGCCCAGATGATCGGGGAGATGTACACCCGCCTGGAGACGGCGCGGATGATCCTCTGGCGCACCTCCTGGGCGGTCGACCACGCAGAGACCTTCGACCCCAAGCTCTCCTGGGCGACCAAGGTGTTCTGCTCCGAGTCCGCCTACGAGGTGTGCCGCTTGGCCCTCGAGGTTCACGGCGGCCTCGGCTACATGCGGGAGTGCCCCATCGAGAAGTACCTGCGGGACGCCATCTCCTTCCTGCACGGGGCGGGTAACAACCATATCTTCCGCATCAAGATCAGCGGGAACATCACCGGCTTCCCGGTCCACTAGGCGGGGGCGGGGGCGTTTGTAGGGGCGAACCTTGTGTTCGCCCCAGCTGCGGGAGAGGGCGATGACAAGCATCGCCCCTACGGTCGGCAAGGGGGTGCGCCCGGCCCTATAGGGCGCGAGGAGATTTCAGATGCGGGATTTCGAGGGCAAGGTCGCCATCGTGACCGGCGCGAGCCGGCGCATCGGCGCCGCCACGGCGCTGGAGTTCGGGCGCCGGGGCGCCTCCGTGGCGATGACCTACCTGACCAACAAGGACCGGGCCGAGGCCCTGGGCCGCCAGATCGAGGAGGCGGGGGGCCGGGCCCTGGTGACGCGGACCGACGTGCGCGAGCGCTCCGACATCCGCGCCCTCGTGGACCGGACGGTCGAGGCGTTCGGCGGGGTGGACATCATGGTGAATAACGCCCGCATCCTCCACCCCCGCGCGGACTTCCTGGAGATGGACTGGGAGCGCGACATGTGGCCCATGCTCCAGGTGCACCTGGCGGCGCCCTTCCACTGCTGCCAGGCCGTGGTGCCCCACATGATCAAGCGGGGCGGCGGCGCCATCCTGAACGTGCTGAGCGCCTCGTTCCGGCGGGGCGAGGGCGAGCTCCATGCCTACGCGGCGGCCAAGTCCGCCCTGCGGAGCCTGACCCTGACCCTCTCGAACGACCTGGGCCCCCACGGCATCCGCGTCAACTCCGTCTCGCCCGGGGTGGTGGAGACGGAGGAGTTCAAGACCCGCCGCACGGAGGAGCAGCGGCGGCAGGTGGTGACGGCCACCCCGATGCGCCGCATCGGGGTCCCCGAGGATGTGGCCGCGGCCATCGCCTTCCTCTGCTCGGACCGGGCGGGCTACATCACCGGGGAGGACGTGGTCATCGCCGGGGGCAGGGACAACCCGTTCTGACGGAAAGGCAATGCGCGGGGTGTCATGCTCGCAGGACGTTCGGAGAAGGTTTTTATCTGTAGGGGCGGGTTTGAAACCCGCCCCTGTTTCGCCGAAAGGTTCTATTTTTTTCTCTCCCCCTCCGGGGGAGGGTAGGGCGGGGGAAACCAATCATCTAAGCGCTGTCCTGCAGTACGCATCTTGGTTGTCGTCGAGGCGAATAAGTGAGGAGGTCCACATGAGTTCCCAGCGCGCGCCCATGCACGCGGGCGAGGCGGTGGCCGAGGCCCTTTGCGAGGAGGGCGTGGAGCGCGTGTACAGCGTCCCCGGCTCCCACATCCATCCCATCTACGACGGCCTGAGCCGGGTGAAGTCGATCCGGACGGTGACCTGCAAGATGGAGCCGAACGCCTCGCTCATGGCGGACGCCTACGGCCGCCTCACCGGAAAGCCGGGCGTGTGCCTCCTGACCGCCGGCCCCGGGGGGGTCAACTCCATGGCCGGGGTGGCGCAGGCCTACGGCGCGGCCTCGCCCATGGTGCACCTGGGCGGCGCCGTGCCCCTGAAGGCCGATATGGAGGCCTTCCACGGGGTGGACGACCCGGCCTTCGTGAACGAGATGTTCAAGAAGATCACGAAGTGGAGCGCCCGCGTCGAGCGCATCGAGGACATCCCGGGGGTGATGGCCAAGGCCTTCCACATCGCCCGGAGCGGCCGTCCGGGGCCCGTGCACGTCGAGTTCCCGCGCATCTCGGATTACGGCGAGTACATCCTCCAGGAGAAGCCCGCCGTCATCGAGCCCTACAAGCCCATCCCGGCCCAGGTGCCCAGGCCCGACCCCAAGGACGTCGAGCGCTTCGCCAGGCGCCTCATGGCGGCCAAGTCCCCCGTCCTCGCGGCGGGAAAGGGCGTCATCCGCAAGGGGGCGATGGCCGAGCTCTCGGAGCTCTCGCTGAGGCTCCAGGCGCCCGTCGTCTTCGCCCAGGACGCCATCGGGGTCATCCCGGAGGACCACCCCTTCTTCGCCGGGCACTTTTCCCACTACCGCTCCCATCCCCTGTGCGCCGACGCGATGAAGCGGTCCGACCTCGTGCTCGCGGTGGGGCTCAGGGCGGGGACGGCCGAGCTGCACGAGCTCAAGGAGCGCGCGCCGGAGAATTTGATCCTCATCGGCTTCGACGACGGCCCCAACCCGCGCTACCAGGGGGAGGACCAGCGCGTGGCCGACCCCAAGCTCTTCCTCGACGCCCTGCTGGAGAAGCTCGCGGGCCACCAGCGGCCCCGCGACGAGGCCCTCATCCAGCGCATGGCCGAGGTCAAGGCCTCGGTGCGGCGCTCCCTCGCCGAGCAGAACGCGCCTCATTTGAACGACAACCCCATCCACCCCGGGGTCCTCATGGACGCCCTGAACCGGGTGCTGGACGGCCGGGCCGTGGTCTCGAGCGACGTGGGCAACTGCCAGATGTGGGCGAGGACCTTCCGCAAGATCGCCACGCCCGAGTCCTTCATGCAGTCGGGGGTGTGGAACGCCATGAGCTACGGCCTCCCCTCGGCCATCGTGGCCAAGATGGAGTTCCCGGAGCGCGACGTGGTGGCCCTGGCCGGGGACGGCGCCTTCCTCATGACCATCGGCGACCTCCCCACCGCCGCCGAGTACGGTGCGAACATTCTCGCCGTCGTCCTGAACGACGGGGCCTTCGGCCAGACCTACATGCAGGAGTCCGGCCTCTATGGCCACACCTACGGCACCACCTTCCAGAGCCCCGACTTCGCCGGGATCGCCAAGGCCTGCGGCTGCGAGGGGATCCGCGTCTCGGACCCCAAGGACCTGGACGGCGCCCTCCGCCAGGCCAAGGCCGCCACGAAGACCCGCCCCGCCCTGGTCGAGGTCATGGTGTCGCGGAAGCCGTATCACAAGATTTGAGGCCGTAACCATAGGAACTGTCATACATATGCCATCTCTGTAGGAGCGACCGGCCGGTCGCACCTACGTAAATCGCTCCCCTCGTATTGATGCTCGCTCACAGGACCCTCGGCTCCGATTTGCCCGATATAGTCAAATTCCGGACCCTGGTGTATAAGAGGGCGTTTTCTCTTGGAGGGAGGCGCTTCGTGCGCTTTTTGTTCGTCTACCCGAACGTGCAGCGCGTCTGGGCCCCGCGGCTCGGCATCTCGGTCCTCTCGGCGGTGCTGAAGCGGAAGGGCCACGAGACGGCCCTCTACGACTCCACCATGGTGCGGGGGCCCGAAATCGCCCCGCGCTTCCTCCGCAAGGTGGAGGAGTTCCGGCCCGACGCGGTGGGCTTCAGCGTCCTCTCGAACGAGTGGGCGCTCACGCGCGACCTCCTCAGGCTCCCGGCCATCAAGTCCCTGCCCAAGATCGTGGGCGGCCACCACCCCACGGTGGACGCCGAGGGCTGCCTCAAGCACTGCGACTACGTGGTGCGGGGGGAGGGGGAGGACGCCCTGGCCGAGCTCCTGGACGCCCTGGGGAGCGGCAAGGACGCCTCCCGCATCCCCAACGTGTGGTCGCGGAACCTTCTCGGCATGGAGACGCGCAACGAGATGCGCGACCTCATCGGCGACCTGGACGACTACCCCATCCCCGACTGGAACATCTACGCCAAGGAGCACTACACCCGGAACTTCCTCATCGACGTGAAGCCCGGCACGCGCATCGTGGGCCAGTTCGAGGGGAGCCGGGGCTGCCCCTATCACTGCACCTACTGCTCGAGCCCCCACGTGATGAGTATGTACAAGGGCAAGGGCACCTGGCGGCGGGAGAAGAGCCCGCGCCGGATGATGGAGGAGATCAAGGACTTCGAGGCCAGGAACGGCCTCGACATGATCTACTTCGTGGACGAGATCTTCCTCACCCAGCTCCCGCGCCTGGAGGAGATGGCGGACGTCTTCTCCAGGCACGTGAGGAAGCCCTTCCTCTTCATGGAGCGGCCCGAGATGGTGAAGGAGGACAAGATCAAGGCGGCGGCCCGGGCGGGCGCCTACAGCATGTCCATCGGGGTGGAGAGCGGGGACGAGGAGTTCCGCAAGCGCGTCCTCAACCGCAAGATGGAGGAGGACGTGATCGTCGAGGCCTTCGCCCTGGCGCGGAAGCACGGCGTCAGGACCCACGCCTTCAACATGGTGGGGCTGCCTTACGAGGACCGAGGCCGCATCCTCGCCTCGCGCGAGCTGATGAAGCGCGTCAAGCCCGACACGGCCCAGTTCAGCATCTTCTATCCGCTGGTGGGCACGCAGCTGCGCGAGCTCTGCATCCGGGAGGGCTTCCTCGACCCGGACAACGAGATGCCCGAGAACTATTACGCCAACTCGGTGCTGAACATGCCCACCATGCCCCGCGGGGATATCATCAAGTACCAGAAGATCCTCGAGATCCTCTGCGGCCGCGAGGGCCTCTGGGCGGATTTCCTGTGGTGGATGTACGAGACCTTCCCCGTCACGCTCACCTTGCGGCGGCGGCTCAAGTTCCTCGGCGAGCCCGCCCGCTACCTGCGCACCTACGGCCTGGCGGGCAGCTTCAGGCGACTGGCCTTCAAGTTCCGCCGCCGCTTCGGCAAACTCCCTCCTGCCCAGAACGAAATCAGCCAGCCATACTTCTACGGGCAAAAGTAAGGTTCGCATAAAAATAACGGCGAATCCCACATGAACCGAATGTAAATTTTTTTTCCATCATGTTCGCCCACCGCATCCCCTTGTGGCAATTCGTCCGGGCCTGGGGCAAGATGCATCAGGATGTGCGTCAAAATTTTGAAGCCATTCGCGTCAGAAATCAGTTAGAGTTCGGGAATCAGGGATAATCCGGAGGCGCATTCTGAGGGTAATCCTTGAGTGTTGGCTTAGGCATGAACCATGCAAATGCCGGGTCCGATTCAAATGACCGCGCCGCCACCGAATGAGAGGAATCACCCGAGAAATGGCGAAACCTGATCTTCAAATCCAAGAGGTTGCCAACTTCCTCCAGTGCGCTTCCGAGCCAAGCGAAATCGCCGACGCCCTTTCCAGATACTGCCATCACGTGTTCGAAGTCGAAGAGCTTCCTGGATCCATCATCCCCTATCATAGCCACTCCCAGGAAGAGACCGTCGTCGTTTTAGAGGGCGCCCTGCGCCTCAACGTGGAAGAGAATCTGTCGGTGGTGGAAGAAGGTCAGATCGCCGTCATCCGCGAGAACGCCGTCCACGCCTACGCCTCGGTGGGAAAGAACCCGGCGCGGGTGCTCATCGGCCTCTCGGGCGGACCCTTGCCCGCGAGCCGCGAAACCGACCCGGACGACGAGCCCGAAGAAGAATTTCCCTACAGCCTCTAAATTCCAGCGTCAGTCGAGAGCCGACCCGGAGCAGACCCGCCCCTCCTGCGCGAGCAGGAGGGGCCGGGTCCCGCCTCTCGCCCTGCGTGACGCGAAGCATCCGCCGAAAAATGGACGGGGAAAGCGCCCGGCCCGCCGAAAGGCGGGCCGGGCCGCGATGGAGCGGAGTCCGCGCTTCGAGCTAGGCCCGGCAGGAGACGACCCACCACATGTTGCCTTCCGGATCGGCCGGCTCCGCGGCGCTCCCGGCGTAGCGCAGGCGCGGGTTGGCGTCCACGAAGGAGCGGAAGTGGCTTTCCATTCCCGGATCGCCCTGGAAGTTCTCCAGCAGCCAGATCTGCCCGCGCTCGCTCAGGTAGCGGTCCGCCACGGAGTAGAAATCCGTGTGGAACCGCCAGTTCTCGTCGAAGGTGCCCAGGGTGGTGGGGTTCAGGTTCTTTTTCGTGAAATCGTCGGTGAAGAGGTGCGGTGGGTTCGAGACGATGAGGTCGAATTTTTCGCCCTCGGGGACCGACTTGAGCGAGTCCGAGAGGAACGTCTGGAACTCGATGTCCCCGAAGTCGTTGCGGCGGAGGGTGCGCTTGGCTGAGTTCAGGTTGAAGATGTTGATGTCCAGGAGGGAGAGCTTCCGCACCCGGCCCTCCCCCTTGAGCTTCGCGCACAGGGTGAGCCCGACGATTCCCACCCCGCAGCAGATGTCGAGGACGTGGAGGCCGGTGAGGTTCTCCCGGCGGATGCGCTCGGCCGCGGCCGCGCCCGTGATTTCCCCCTGGGGGGTATGGCCCACGCTGGCCGGGTCCACGCGGTACTCCACCCCCGCCACGGTGAAGGGCCGGCCGAGGATTTTCTTGTTGAGCCTGCGGATGATGTAGCGGGCGTTGCCCGTCCCGGTGAGCCGGATGAGGCCCTCCACGGCGGACGCGACGGCCTTGCCGAGCAGGCGGTTCGCCTTGAACATCACCGAGACAGGCGGCATCGGGAACCCAAAGGGCGGAAGCGCGCATCCCCCCGCCCTGCGGCGGCGCGGGCGGCGGGATTATAGCAAAAACGGCCCCGCGGGGAGCGGGAAACCGCCTTCATCCCGCCGGGCGCCCCCGCTCCCCGAGGATCTCCAGGATCCGCCGGAAGCGCACGGAGGCCGCGTGGTCCCGCCGGGCGCGCGCCTGCCCCCGCCGGGCGATCTCGGCGCGGGCGGCGCCGTCCGCGAGGTAGCGCCGGATGATGGCCTGGAGCTCCTCCCGCGTCCGGAACGTGACGATCTCCTCTCCCGGCTCGAACAGGAGGCGGATATCCCGCTTGTGGTTGGTGACGAAGAACGCCCCCGCCCCGATGAACGACATCGTCTTGCAGTCGCAGCAGTACACTGAATTGCCCGGGTTCTGGAGGTCGAGGAGTATCTTGCTCGCCTGGATCACCTTGAGCTTCTCCTCCCCCCACACCCCCCGGCCCATCACCCGCGCCCGCACCCAGGGGTCCGAGGCCCGCCCCCAGCCGGGTCCCCATATCTTGAAATCCACCCCCTCGTCCGCCAGGCCGGCGAAGAACGTCTCGCGGAAGCCGTAGTGGCTCCCGATGAAGCCGAGATCGGCGCGGTAAGGGGCCAGCTCATCTTCACGAAATACGCGCTCGTAGGTGGGCGGGTCGTAGGCGTGCGGGAGGAACTCCACGTTCGCGAAGCCGGCCAGCCGGAGCTCCTCCGCGAAATAGGTGTCCTTCACGCAGAAGAGATCGTAGGCGCCGATCTGCGCGAAGGAGAGGCCCGGACTCGTGGAGCCGAAGGGGTTGTCCGGGAAGAAGCACACGCACCGGCATTGGCTCCCGCGGCGGATGCGCTCGATCGTTCCCGCCTCGATGAAGCCCCCGCGGTGGACGAAGAGGAGATCGAAGCCGCGCGCCTTACCGGTGAGCGCCCGGTTCATCCACCTCACCCACGCCGGGCGGAAGTTGCTGTAGAGGAAGCTCTTGCGGCGGTAGAAGAAGACCTCCACCTCATGGCCCAGGGAGCGGATGCCCTCGTAGAAGTCGTAGGGCTCGGTCGCGGGGGTGAAGCTCTGGGCGTTGGTGCAGAAGAGCACTTTCATGGGCGGACCGGCATGGGAGCCAGGAGGGGCCCCAGGCGGCGCTCCAGCGCCCCGGCCATCACCTCGTTCCCCTTCGGGGTGAAGTGGCCGTCGAACTCGAAGAAGAGGGAGGGGATGTCCGGCCGGCGGAAGTCCCCGGCCAGGTCCCAGCAGGTCACGTCCTTCTCCCGGCACATGCGGAGGAGGGGAGGGACGAGCGGCGCCGCGTAGGTTTTGCCGCACTCGTAGTAGAGGCGGCGGCGCCCCTTGCACCAGGCCTGCGGGTGGATCATGTGGGCGTGGGGATAGGTGGCCAGGGCGAAACCCATCCCCTCGCTCCGGGCGAGGTTCCGTATCCGGAGGATATGGCCGAAGGTCCGCTCGAGCTGCCTCTCCCAGGCCGCGGCGTGGGGATTCGCGGGCCGGGTCCAGCCCAGGCGGTCATACTCGATGCGGCCGAAGCGGGCCTCCGCCCAGCGGCCATGGTTCAGGCGCACCGCGTGATAGATGAGGTAGCGCAGCACGTAGACGTCCCGCAGCGGCGGGGCGGGCAGGGCCTCGATGAACTGCCGGGTGTGGGAGAAATAGTTGGGCAGGAGGCCGTCGTGGCTGACGCGGAGCGGCTCCCCGCCCGGGCCCCATGCGGCGCCCCGCTGATAGTGGTAGTCGTCCGAGAAATCGGTGGGGTCGAGGATCAGGAGGACGAAGTCCCCCCGCAGGCGGGGGAGGCGGGTCTTGAGGAAGAGGTACTCCAGGATCGGAGAGAAGCTCGCGACCCCCATGTTCACCGTCTCGTACCGCGCGCCCGGCCGGGGGGGCGCGGCGTTCAGCCGCCGCTCGAGCACCTTCACGAAGGCCTGCTCGGCCTCGACCGCGTAGCCCTCGGTGAAGGAGTCTCCCAGCACGAGGAGGCGCGCCGTCCCGGCCGGGGGCTGGAGCGGGAACTCCCGGTCCCGGAGCCCGATGGGGCTGATCCGGTAGCCGACGCGGTACTCCCCTTTCTCCTCGTTGAAGCCGGCCGCGCCCGGCACCAGGCCGTGTCCGTACACGGGGTGGCTCTGGCGGTAGGGGACGGGCTTCCGGGCCCATTCCGTCCGGATGTAGCGGGGGTTGCGGTGGCGCAGCACCCCCTCCGCCGCCCCCAGGACGAGGGCGAGGCTGGCGAAGGACAGGAGGAGCTTCGGGGCCAGGCGGCTCAGCGGAGGCATCCTCGTGGGGGTGGAAAACCATGGGACGCCCCAAAGTTAGCCTCCGGCCGGGGGGGATGCAAGGGGTCTTCACGCCTGCGCCGGGCCGATATATGTTGGCTGGACGCACGGCGCGAGCGCACGGCAGGGCGGTTGTGAACTTCCCTCCCCCCCATATTTAGGGGTCCCCAAGCGGCCCCGCCGCTTGGGGCGTGGGGGAGGGTTGGGGGGGAAAGGGCGGACGAACCATCCACGGGAGGGAGGCCATGGGACGCTTCGAGGGGAAGGTCTGCGTCATCGCGGGCGGCGCCCGCGGCATCGGGGGGAAGACGGCCGAATTCTACGCGGCGGAGGGGGGCCGGGTCCTCATCGGGGACCTCCTGGAAAAGGAGGGGGAGGCGCTGGCAGCGGCCCTCGGTCCGGGCAAGGCCGTCTTTCAGAGGCTGGACGTGACCGACCCCGCCTCCTGCCGCGCCGCGGTGGAGCGCGCCGCCCGGGAGTTCGGGGGGGCGGACCACCTGGTCAACTGCGCCATCCGCATGGCCCCCGGGCCGCTCGTGGATCTCCCGCCCGAGAGCTGGAAGCTCGTCATCGAGGTGGGCCTGCACGGCACGTTTTTCATGTGCCAGGCTTTCGGCCGATGGATGATCACCCAGGGCCGCCCCGGCGCGGTGGTGAACCTCTCCTCGAGCGCCGGCCTCGCCCCCTACACCCTCGTG
This sequence comes from Candidatus Tectomicrobia bacterium, assembly GCA_016192135.1. Classification (NCBI taxonomy): domain Bacteria; kingdom Pseudomonadati; phylum Candidatus Tectimicrobiota; species Candidatus Tectimicrobiota bacterium. The sequence continues at coordinate 28,736 of JACPUR010000035.1, forward strand.
GGCGCCTACAGCACGGCCAAGGCGGGCATCATCATGCTCTCCCAGCAGCTGGGCCTCGAGTGGGCCCGCAAGCGCATCCGGGTGAACGCCGTCTGCCCCGGCCACACCGAAACCCCGCTCACGGCCTACCTCCGCGACCCCGAGATCAAGCGCGGCCGGAGCGAGGTCACCCCCTGGGGCCGGGTGGGCCAGCCCGAGGACATCGCCCACGGCATCCTCTACCTGCTCTCGGACCAGGCGGACTACGTGACCGCCACCTGGCTGGCCATCGACGGAGGTCTCGTCCCCAGCATCTTCAACCACATGCCGGGCCGGAAGTGGGATTGAGAGGGAGGGGGGCGGGGCGTAGGGGCAAGGCCGGGAAGCGGTTGATTTGGGTTGCCATTCGGATGACGAGGCCAAAGGAATTTGCAGTCCCCTCCCCCTCCGGGGGAGGGCAGGGTGGGGGAGCGGTCATCGGCCCTCCCTCCCCCCTCGGGCCCATGCGGGCCCGAGGGGGGAGGGAGGGGGAGAAACCTTCTCGCGGCCTTCGTAGGGGCGTATTGCAATACGCCCCTACAGGGGGCCGCGAACCTCTGGGGCCATCGCCGAGCAGTCCCATTCCGCGCCCCTTGAGCCCGCCCCCCGCCCTTGGTAGGGTGGCCCCTGGCAGCCCGGAGCCGCCCCGGAGCGCCGCCCCGCCCCGCTTATCCCGCGCCCGAAAACGCCCGGCGCTGGTTCACCGCCCCACATTTGGAGGGACGTTGCGATGACGAAGCATGGCAGGCGGCTCGGCGGCTGGACGGCCGCGGCCCTGGCGATGGCGCCCGGCGCGGCGTGGGCCCAGGCGGCGGGGGCGCCCCGGATCGGGGTGGGGACAGGGCTCCTCCTCTCCATCGTGTACGGGCTGATCGGGATCCTGCTCCTCATGGCGGGCTATAAGGTCTTCGAGTGGATCACACCCTTCTCGGTCGAGGATGCCCTTTCGAAGGATCAGAACCGCGCGGTCGGCATCGTGGTGGCGGGCATGTTCCTGGCCATCGGGATTATCATCGCCGCGGCGATTTTCCCGGGGTAGGGGCACGGCGGGACAGGTGGTGCGGGGGGGTCAACTGAACGCCCCTACGGATGGGGCGGTGGATTGATTCCGCCGTAGGGACGGTTCGCGAACCGCCCCTACAAAACCGTCGCTTGAGAGGCATGATGACGGAAAAGGTCGAAACCGGCACGACGCAGGCACCGGCCGCGCGGCAGCTCCGCTTTCCCCTCGCGGACCCGCTCTTCTATTCCCTCCAGGGGGAGGGGGCCACCCTCGGGCGGCCCTCGGTCTTCGTGCGCCTGATGGGCTGCACCGTGGGCTGCGCCTGGTGCGACACGAAGTACAGCTGGGCGGGCCCTCCCGCCGCGGAGCTCACGGGGGAGGAGATTCTCCGCTACTGCCGCGAGCGCCCCGGCTGCCAGGCGGTTATCACCGGGGGGGAGCCCCTGGAGAGCCCCTTCTTCGAGCCCCTTCTGCTGCTGCTCCACGAGGCCGGCCTGCGCGTCGAGGTGGAGACCTCGGGCTATCTGGAGCCCTCCCTCGTCGCCCTGGCCTACGTGGACCAGTGGAACGTCTCCCCCAAGCTCGCCTCGGCCGGCATTTCGCCGGAGAAAAAGCCCCGCTCCCTCGGCTGGCTCGACCGCGCTAACGAGCCCTACCTCAAATTCGTCCTCCACCATCCCCGCGAGATCGCCGAGGTGGACCAGATGCTCCAGGCCCTCGGGCTCGCTGGCTGGCCCCCCGAGAGGGTCATCGTCTCCCCGGGCGGAAAAAAGTACGCCGACATGGAGAAGCGCCTTCTCCCCCTGGCCGAGGCGGCCCTGGCCCGCGGTTTCCGGTTCACGCCCCGTCTGCACGTGATTTTGTGGGGGGATAAGCGGGGGGTGTGAGGAACCCCAATTCCCGTCTTTCCTGAACCTGCCCCTCATCCGATGGCCAAATGGAAGCTTTTTCAAAGAAATACATAGGCTAGCCCAGGAGGGGGGTCGGCCCAAGCACCCCGCGCTGGGGCGGCCATATGGGAATAATCCGCGGCCAGTGGCGTTTCGCATAAACAGAGTTTATAATTATATTATCTGTGTAACGCGGGGCGTCCCACGCCCAGACTCTCTTTTCGCCTCCCCGGCGGAAAGGGATGTTCCATTAGTCCTAGGAGCGAGCATGAGATGTCCGTGCTTGGCACGGACCCACCGCCAGAGGAGGAATTTCCGGTGACAGAAGCTCATGGCATGTCCTACCCGTTCCAGGCCACCGACTGGATCAACGGCATCAACATGGACAACCTCCGGGAGGGCCGCCTTAAGAGAGCGAAAACGGAATTATTCGAGAAGCGCAAATTCGGCGCGTTTCTCTCGCTCAACGAATGGAACACACGCTACATCACGAGCACGTACACCCCCATGTGGACGACCTCCGCCTCGGGCCTGCGCTATTCGCTCCTTGTCAAGGGCGACGCGCAGCCCATCGTCTACGAGCAGGGGGATATCGGCTATCATACGGAGCGCTTTGCTACCTGGCTGCCGAAGGGCAACGTGAAGTGGGCCATCACGGGGATGGGCTGGATCGCGCGCTGCATGGGCGAGCCCGCCCACGCGGCGGCGGTCAAGCGCTTCGTGGACCAGATCTACACCGAGCTCAAGCGGCAGGGGGTGGAGAAGGAGGTGCTCGCCCTCGACTTCGCCGATCCCGCCATATCGGCCGCCTTCGAGGCCAAGGGGGTGAAGACGAGCGGAGACGGCTACCTCGCCCTGCTCGACGCGCGCAAGCACAAGATGCCCGAGGAGGTCCAGTGCCTCCGCAACACCTGTTCGGTGGGAGACGCGATGTTCGAGGCGCTCCGCCAGACGACCCGGCCGGGCGTGAGCGAGCACGAGGTCCTGGGCGAGGTGTTCAAGGCCTGCTACAAGAGCGGCGGCGAGGTTTATTCTGGCGTGTTCGTCACCTCGGGGCCCTACTCGTGGCCGAACCTGCGCTGCTGGACAGGCCGCCGCCTCAACCCCGGCGACGTCATCTACATGGACGTTTACAACACCTCCTGGAACGGCTACAAGACCTGCTACTACCGCACCTTCAGCCTGGGCGAGCCTTCCAAGGCGACGAAGGAGGCCTACCAGCGGGCCTACGACTGGCTCTACGACTCCATCAGCGTCATTAAGCCTGGCGTGACATCGAAGGAGATCGCCGAAAAATGGCCCTCGGGCCCGAAGGTGTGGGCGGACATCGGCGTCGTCCACGAGGACCAGACCGCCGGCAACAACTGGGCGCACGGGATCGGCCTCACGCTTTATGAACCGCCCCTCGTGTGGCGGGGCTGCTCGCTCGATCACCCGATGGTGATCGAGGAGGACATGTGCTTCGCCATCGAGACCCAGGAGGGCGACCACCAGGGCCAGGGCGTGCGGATCGAGGAGGTGCTCCACGTGACGAAGACAGGCGTGGAGATCCTCTCCAAGTGGCCGATCAAGGAGATGACGGTCATCGACATCTAGATGCTTGACGCGTGTCCCTCCCCCGGCCGGCCCGCCGGGGGAGGGGCGGGAGGAACGGACAGTGCCCATTTACGAGTTTCACTGCGAGCCTTGCGGCGAGACTTTCGAGTGTATCATGCAGGAGGCTGGCAAGCGCGTGCCGTGCCCAGGCTGCGGATCGGATGAGGTGTCCAGGCGGGTCTCCGCCTTCGCCGCGCGGACGAGCGTCCAGCGGCGGGGCGGGGTCGTGGACCTCAGCTCGGGCTGCTGCCCCTGCACAAGGGGAGGAGCCGGGCACTTCCACGCCCACTAACGCCTCCCTCCGGCGCGGACCCTTCGGGACGGGAAGCCTGTGAACCCAAGCCATATCTTGGCCCGCTGGGCCGAACGTAGCCCCAACCGCGAGGCGGTTATCTCGGAGGGCGGGCGCCTCACTTGGTCGGCGCTGCGCGAGCGGGTCCAAGCCCTCGCGGGGGGCCTCGAGCGCCTCGGCGCGGGCCGCGGCGACCGGGTGGGGGTCCTGCTCTATAATTGTCCCGAATTCCTGGAAGCCTACTTCGCCATCTGTCACCTGGGGGCGATCCTCGTTCCCCTCAACTTCCGCCTCGCCGGGCCGGAATTCGCCTACATCCTTGAGGATGCGGGCGTAAAGATCCTCATCACCGACGCCTCATTCCATCCCACCATCGGACCGATCCAGGGCCAACTCCCCCGGCTCGCGCATGTGCTGTGCGTGGGCGGAGACGTTCCGCCGGGCTGGGAAAGTTACGAGGAGAGGCTTGAAAGGGCCCGCGGGCGGCGGGCCCCCGCGGCGCAAGTGGACCTCGGCGACGTGCAGCGGATCATGTACACCTCCGGCACGACGAGCCGGCCGAAGGGAGCCATGATCACCCACGGCAACGTCTACTGGAAGAACGTCGCGCATGTCATGGACTTGAACCTGACCGCCGCCGATCGCACCCTCGTCGTGGGGCCGCTCTACCATGTGGGCGGGCTGGACCTGCCCGCCACGGGGGTGCTCTACATGGGCGGGAGCGTGGTGATCCTCCCCCGTTTCGACGCCGAGCGCGTTCTGGCGGCGGTCCACGCGGAGGGCGTGACGAACGTTTGGCTCGCGCCCACGATGATCGCCCAGGTTCTGGCGCGGACGGACATCGACCGCTTCGATCTCACGAGCCTGCGGATCGTCATCGATGGCGGAGAGAAGATGCCGATCCCCCTCATCGAGGAGCTGCGGCGGGTCATCCCGAGCTGTGGTTTTCATGACGCCTACGGGCTGACGGAGACCGTCTCGGGGGACACCTTCCTCCCGCCCGCCGACGCGGTGCGCAAGACCGGCTCGGTCGGCCTCCCCACCTACCAGCTCCGCGTCCGGGTCGTGGACGACGAGCGCCGCGACCTCCCCGCCGGGGAGCTGGGCGAGGTCCTCCTGCGCGGCCCCAAGGTGTTCCCCGGCTACTGGAACAACCGCGAGGCCTCCGAGGCGGTGCTCGTGGACGGCTGGTTCCACACGGGCGACATCGGCAGGATGGACGGGGAGGGCTACCTGTACATCGTGGATCGCAAGAAAGACATCATCATCAGCGGGGGCGAGAACATCGCCTCCACCGAGGTGGAGCGGGTGATCTATGAAGACCCCCGCGTAGCCGAGTGCGCCGTCATCGGCGTTTCGGATGAACGGTGGGGGGAGGTTCCTTACGCTTTTGTCGTCCCTAAACCCGGCCATCGGGACATCGGCGAGGAGATCCTGGCGCGCTGCGCGGCCAGCTTGGCGAAGTTCAAGGTGCCCAAGGGAGTGACGTTCATCGATGCCCTTCCGAGGAATCCTTCGGGCAAGGTGCTCAAGCGAGATCTCCGGGAGAGGGCCGCATCGGTGCGCCGGGGGCCGTGACGGATGCTCGCCGCCCGGTGGCACGGAAGGGGGGACGTTCGGCTGGAGGATATCTCCGAGCCATCCCCCGGCCGGGGCGAGGTTTTGGTTGAGGTCGGGTACTGCGGGATCTGCGGGACCGACCTCCACGAGTACCGCCATGGCCCCCTTCTCATTCCCCGCCGCCCGCACCCCTTGACGGGCCGTCTGCCCCCCGTTGTCCTGGGGCATGAGTTCTCCGGAACCGTCGTCGCCCGGGGACCGGGCGTCTCCGCCCCGGGGGAGGGCGCGCGGGTGGCCGTGAACCCCTGCCTCTCCTGCGGGCAGTGCGCGCAGTGCAAGGAGGGGAAGGCGTATCTTTGTTCCAGGCTGGGGAGCATCGGCTTCGCCGCCGACGGGGGGTTCGCCCGCCGGGTGGTCTGCCCGGCCGCCAATTGCCATCCGCTGCCGGAGGGGCTGCCGCTTGAGGGGGCCTCCCTCGCGGAGCCCCTCGCCGCCTGCATCCACGCTTGGGGCCGGGGAGGGGGACGGGCCGGGGAGGCCGTCCTGATCGTGGGGGCGGGGACGGTGGGGCTTCTTCTGCTCCAGGTCGCGCGCGGCCGGGGGGCGGGGGAGGTTCTCGTCGTCGAGCCGCTGGCCGCCCGCCGGGAGAGGGCGTTGGCGCTCGGGGCCGCGGCCGTCTTCGATCCCGCGCGGGACGAGGATCGCGCTCGGCTGCGCGAGAGAGGAGGAATCCCTCTCGCCTTCGAGTGCGTGGGCCGGCCCGCGGCGCTCGATACGGCGTTGCGCGCCAGCGGGCGGGGGGGGCGCGTCGTGGTGGTGGGCTTGTTCACCGAGGCGGTCCCTGTGGATTTCTTTCGGCTTTTTGCCCAAGAAAAAACGATTTTCGCCTCGACCGCCTACACCGACGCCGAAATGGGCGAGGCGGTGGCGTGGCTCGCGGAGGGGCGGGCCGCCTGGGAGCCCATCGTAAGCGGGCCGATTCCCCTGGCCGACATCGTGCCGGCCGGTTTCGGCAGGCTCTCGGAGGCCCCTTCGTCCCACATCAAGCTTCTCGTCGATCCAAGCGGTTGAGGAGCCTTTCAATGGATTTCTCTCTCTCCGACAAAGCGCGCATGTTGCGCGACCTCTGCCGGGATTTCGCCGGCCGCGCGATACGCCCCCACGCCGCGAAGTGGGATCGGGAGTGTCATTTCCCGGTCGAGGCGTTCGGCGAGATGGGGGAGCTTTCCCTCATGGGCCTCCTGGTGCCCCCCGCCTACGGGGGAATGGATGTGGGCGCGGTGGCCTACGTCGCCGCGATGGAGGAGATGGCCGCGGCCGACAACTCGGTGGCGGCCTGCTGGAACGCCCATTTGACGATCGGCAGCTTGCCGATCCTCCACTTCGGCACGGAAGAGCAGAAGCGCCGCTGGCTCGTCCCGCTGGCGCGGGGAGAGAAACTCGGCAGTTGCGCCTTCACCGAGCCCGGCGCGGGAAGCGACCTGAGCGGGATCGAGACGCGCGCCCAGAGGACCAAGGAGGGCTGGAAGCTTCGGGGGCGGAAAATCTTCATCACCAACGCCGGCACGGAGATGAGCCTGGGCCCCCTCGTGCTGGCCCGCACCGCGGAGAGCCGCTTCGGGTTCTTCGTGGTGCCTCGCGGCACCCCCGGCTTCGGAATGGGGCCGAAGGCCGAGAAGCTCGGCTGGCGCTCGATGGACACCCGGGAGCTCATCTTCGACGACTGCCTCCTGCCGGCGGACCATCTGCTCGGCGAGAACGACGTCGAGAGCATCCGCCAAGCGACCGAGACGCTCGCCGTCGGCCGCATCAGCGTGGCGGCGCTCTCGCTGGGCCTGGCGCGCGCCTGCCTGGACGCTTCTCTCGCCTACGCCCTCGAGCGCAGGCAGTTCCGCGCGCCGATCGCCTCCTTCCAGGCCATCCGGTCCAAGCTCGCCGACATGGCGACCCGCGTCGAGATGGCGCGGCTGATCACCTTGAAGGCGGCCTGGCTCCATGACCGGGGGGAGCCGTTCCGCCAGGAGGCGGCGATGGCCAAGCTCGCCGCATCGGAGCTGGCCGTGGACGCCTCGCGGGAGGCCGTCCAGATACATGGCGGCTACGGGTACATGGAGGGCGAGTTCCCGGTGGCCCGCTACTACCGGGACGCCAAGGTGCTGGAGATTGGCGAGGGGACGAGCGAGATCCTGCGCCTCGTCATCGCCAAGGGGCTCGGCTGCTGAGGGCTCCGCCCCCGCGGGGCCGCTCTGGCGCGGGGTTTCAGGTTCACGCCCAGGCTGCACGTGTTGCTGTGGGGGGATAAGAAAGGGGTTTGGCCCCCATAGGAGCCCCCATGCCCATCTCTCCCTGGGATTGCTCCGTCTCCCTTCCCAGCCCGGACGGGCGGCTGACGGCGGTCATCAAAAATGCCGTCGAGATCGGGATGGGCGCCCCGACGCGAGGCAGGCTGGCGCTCTCGAACCGGATGTCCCTGGAGGACTGCAACCCCTCGATGGCGTGGTCGGAGGACTCGCAGCTCCTCGCCGTTCCGCAGTGGCATTACGACCCGAAGCCGGGCCCGGGCGGGGCCCGGCCCGTTCAGCGGCTGGCCATCATCTCCCCCGGGCGGCGGCAGGTCCGCTACGCCCCCGGCACCTACCGCATCTTGGAACTCCATGCGTTCGCCGGGGGCGTGGTGCGCGGTGTGGATTCCCCCGCCTACGCCCCCCGGCCGTTCGAGGTGGACGTGAGCAGGATCGAGTGGGAATGAGAGGAACCCTGCCGCTGTCATTCAGAATGATGGTAAATAATCGTCTTGCCTGGATGATCCTGTAGGGGCGATCCTTGTGATCGCCCCTTGAATTTTGGGGAATGGGCGAACACGAGGTTCGCCCCTACGACGGTGCCGATGAATCCAGGCGCATAAAACGCCCCGATGGAAGCTCTCCAGCGGGGCGTCGTTGTTTCACGAGATAGCGCCCTACGCCGGGATCTTGACCCCTTCCTTCTTCGTGAGCTCGTCCCAGTTGCGCTCGACGCGCCGCTTGAGCTCGGCCATGAACTCGCGGGTGATGAAGCTGGGCATCTTCACGTTCGGGTTCTTCTTCTCGTACACCTGGGCCGGGATGTCGTACTCCTCGTCGGTGTAGCCCACCTTCTTCTCGAGGAGGCGGCCCCGGAGGTAGGTGCGGCGGACGGCTCCCTTCACGTCCTCGTCGGTGGCCGAGAGGCCGTACGAATCGTTGATGGAGTCCACTACGTTCTTGTCCGGCACGCCGGCGAACTTGCAGGTGCCGATCAGGTCGTCGCGGGTGTAGTAGATCCCGTTCATGACGGCCTTCTCCCAGTAGTCGATGTCGGTCTTCTGGCCGTCAAGGATCAGGAGGAGGAAGGTCCGCATGCTCATGTGGCCCCCCGCGAGCGCCCAGGGGTAGCCCGGGTTGGTCTCGGGGAGGTAGGCGGGGTACTCGAGGCCCTTCCCCTGCATGGCGAAGGAGAGGTCCCCGCACTGCTGGGCGAGGCGCATGGTGCCCTGGCCGAGCTCGGGGCACCGGCCCAGGGCGCACTCCCTCATGAGCTCCATCATCTTCCGGGCGTCGCCGAAGCGGATGCCGCCGAGGACCGGCTTCTCCGGGTGGCGCTCGTTCCACTCCATGGCGTAGCTGAAGGTGGCGCCCAGGCTGATGGCGTCGTAGCCCAGCCGGTCGCCCAGCTCCACGAGCTCGAGGGACTCCTCGGCGCCGTAGACCCCGCAGTTGGCCGTCAGGAGGTCGAGCGGCTCGTAGTCGAACTTGACGCGGAACTTGCCCTTCTTGGCCTTGCGGCCCTCGGCGGTCTCGCCCTCGGGCCGGTCGTAGATGTTCTTGTGGCAGGCGATGCCGCACTTGAAGCAGGACTCGTCCTTGACGACGTAGGGCTTCTCGAAAGATGAGCGGTAGAGCGGGACGGCGTCCGTGTTCCCCGGCGCCCAGAAGTTCTTCTCGGGGAGGCACCCCAGGGGGTGCAGCCCCGCGATGTTGCGCCAGGTGCCGCCCCCGCCCTCGCCCTTGTAGGCGTCTCGGTAGTTCTTGGAGCCCGCGCCCCGGGCGATGACCTGGTTGGCCTCCTTCACCACGGCCGACACGCCCGACTTGTCGTCCGGGGCCTGGGAGACGATGGCGATGAGGTTCTTGCTCCCCATGACGCCCCCGAAGCCGCCCCGCCCGCAGAACCGGGGCTTGCAGTCGCCCGACCTGAGCTGGTTATCGGTGCTCAGGGCGATGGCGGCCATGCGGTTGGTCTTCCAGTTCTCGCCCGTCTGGGCGATGACGGCGAAGTGCGCGTCCTCGTACTGATCGCGCAGCGCCATGATCTTCTCGTGGCTGTCCTTGCCGAGGAGATGCGAGGCGTCCGCGAGGGACAGCTTGGGCGGGCCGCCCAGCGCCGCGCTCTGGATGAGCAGGGTGACGGGCTTGGCGCTCCGGCCGAGGAAGATGATCTCGTCCAGGCCGGCGCAGGCGGTCTTGACGCCGAACTTGTCCGAGCCCGCCGACCACATGGCCGAGGGCGCCCCCTTGCGCGTGCTCTTCAGGGGGCTGTAGCCCCCGAAGAAGGTGCGAAGCCCCGTCATCACGCTCGAGCCCGTGAAGCAGCCCAGCTCCATGACCAGGGGGGCCGGGGGGGCGTAGGGGTCGGGCACGTCGTAGCGCGAGAGCACCTTGAAGATGCGCCCGATGCCCCCGAGGAAGTCTTCCATGTCCTGGCAGGTCCTCTCCTCGAGGGTGACCTTCCCCGAGGCGAGGTCCACCGTGGCGCTCCGGTACTTGTAGTCCGTGGGAGCGAGCTTCTTGCCGTTCCTGGATTCGGTCCACATGTTGCCTGCCACCTCCTGGAGACGCGGCTTCGGAGGCCTCCGGAAAGAGGCCCTGCGGGAGGGTCATTTGCGAATCACCGGCGCCATTATTTCGCATCGGGCGGGGAGGGGCAAGCCCGGGATTGCCCGAGGCGTCAGCGCCCCTTGAAGACGGGCGGCCGCTTCTCGATGAAGGCGCGGACGGCCTCTCGGTGGTCCTCCGAGGCCCAGAGGGGGCCGAAGAGGCGAGACTCCAGCGCGGCGGCCTCCGGCAGGGAGAGCTCCCCCGCGCCGATCAAGAACTGCTTGATAGCGCGGATGGCCAATGGGCCGCCCTTGGCGATCTCGGCGGCGAGACGCATGCCCTCGGCCAGCCCGCACCCCCGCGGGACGACGGCGTTCGCGAGCCCCATGACGAGGGCCTCGCGGGCGCCCACCTGGCGGGAGGTCGCCAGCAGCTCCATGGCGCGCCCGTGGCCCACAAGGCGCAACAGGCGCGCCCCGCCGCCCCAGCCCGTCATCATTCCGATGCGGGCCTGACGGCAGCTCAGGTAGGCGTGCTCCTCCATGACGCGGAGGTCGCAGGCGAAGGCGATCTCGGTGCCGCCGCCCAGGGCGTAGCCGTTCAGGACGGCGATGACGGGGACGGGAAGCGCCGCCAGCCGGGCGAGGATGCCCTCCATGCGCCCGTTCACGGCCACTCCCTCCTCGGCGGAGGGGAAGGACTGGAGCCACTTGAGGTCGCCGCCCGCGCAGAAGGCCTCCCGCCCCTCCCCGGCCAGGATCACGGACCGGAGCCCCGGGTCGCGCCCGAGGCGGTCCACCTCCGCGTCGAGCGCGTCCATCATCTCCTGGTTCACGGCGTTGCGGACGGCGGGGCGGTTGAAGCGGATGAGGGCGGCCGAGCCCTCGCGCCCGATGAGGAGGTCCGGCACGGGCGCGAGCTACCAGTACTTTTCGAAGTGAACGTTCCCGCGGTTCTTGCCGACGTCCATCTGGAAACCGCGCGCCTCCATGATCTGGATGATTCCCTTCTTCCCCCCGGGCCAGATCTTCTCGCCGCCGCGGATCTTGGGGGCGCCGATCATGGAGGGGTTGCCGCACAGGAAGAGGTGGGTGTTCGCGGGGTCCATCTCGCGGCCGATCTCGGCCTCGAACTGGCCCGACTCGACGTAGTCCTGGATGTAGACCTTCTTGTGGATGGTGTCGGCCTCGCGCGTGGTGAGGGCGTGATAGGAGAAGTTGGGATACTTCTTCTCGAGCTTGCGGTAGATGCCCTCGTAGGCCAGGTCGCTCTTGTGGCGGACGCACACGATGGAGGCGATGCGCCCCTTGAAGCCCGAGGCGAGGAGCTCCCAGATCATGAAGTTGTGGGGACCCTCGCCGGTGCCCGTCCCGGCGAAGACGACGAGGCCGTCCTCGCGGCCGCGGATGTTCTCGATCGGCTCGAGGGTGTATTCGCCGGTGAACTTCTCCCCCATGTAGAGGCGGTCGCCCTTGCCGAGGAGGAAGAGCCGGGGGGTGAGAACCGGGGGCGGCTCCTCCTTCGAGCCCGCGACCATGACGATGTAGAACTCCAGGTAGTCCAGATCGCGCGGGGCGAGGGAGAAGTGGCCGTTGTTCGCCTCGTTCACCACGGGATGGGAGATCGAGTAGGCGCGGCGCCCCAGGCGGCGGATCTTCTTCTCGTCGAGGTTCTCCTCGACCACCGAGGCCGGATGGCGGGGCTCCCAGAGGCCGAGCCCGAGCGTCGTGTACTGGCCCGGGTGGAAGGGCGGGATGGGGAAATCCGGCTTCACCCGGAAGCACCACAGGGTGTCGTGGGCCTTGCGCACGTCCACCAGGGTCGCGTTGTAGTGCTTGCTGCGCAGCTCCTGAACGGCGGCTTCGTCGAGCATCGCGCGCGTCCTCATGGCGGGTTTTCCACCCGTGGGCCGGGCCCCCCCCGGCAGCCTGCAGGGCCGGATGTTACCGAAAGGCCGGGGCGAAGCCAACCTCCCGGGGCACATTTCCGGAACTATGTTCCATTATGCGGGACTTCGCCTCTTCCTGGAATCTAGCCGCCTGTCCCGGGGAGGGGCGCCGCGGGAGGGTTTCCCAAGGCCTGGGCGGCGGCCGGCCGCGGCGCGGGCAGGTGCTGCCGCAGGAAGGCGATGGCCAGGCGCATGGAATCGTCGCGGACCTCGGCCGGGCCGCGGCGCAGGACGAAGTTGTGCCCGGTGCCTTCGTAGAGCTTGAGGGTGACGGTATTGCCGAGCTTTTGAAGGGCTTTCTGCATCTTCACGGCCTGTTCGACGGGAATGACGCTGTCCTCCATGCCGTGGAGCAGCAGGACGGCGGCCCGCGTCTTCGTCGCGAGGAAGATGGGGCTGCCTTCCTCGACGTATTTCTTCCACTGGAGGAGGTCTTCCGAGGCGAAGGCGAGGACGACGGCGTTCACCCGCTGGTGGATGAAGGCGACGTAGTCGTAGGGGCCGTAGTAGGCCACCACGGCCGCCACCTCGGGCAGGGCCGCGGCGGCGCGGAAGGCCTTGTCCGCCCCCAGCGAGAAGCCGGCCATCGCCACCTTGCCGCCCGAGCAGAAGGGGCTGCGGGCGAACCGCCGCACCGCCCCGACGATATCCGCCGTCTGGGCCTCGAAGCTCTTCCTGCGGTCCGCGAAGGGGGTGCGCCAGCCCTCGAGGTCGACTTGGTGGACGGAATAGTAATTGAGGTTCAGGGCGGCGAAGCCGCGGGAGGCGAGTTCCCGCCCGTAGCGGCTGTAGGCCCGCCACCAGCCGCCCTTGCCGTGCAGGAGGACCACGCAGGGGAACTGGGTGCCCTCCGGGGCCTCGGGCCGGATGAGGGCGGCCTCCATCTCCTCTCCCGAGAGGCTCGCCGGGAGGGGCAGGTCGGTTTCGGTGACGGCGAGGGTGCCCGGCCCCAGCGGCTCCAGCCCCGTCGGCACGGGGTGGACGCAGCTTGCGCCGAAGAAGGACAGCAGGACGAGAAGAAAGACCCGCCGCAGCGGGAGGGCGCGGCGCGCCCGGCCGGCCTGGACGGAGGCCCGGGCCAGGATGGTGCGGATACTCAAGTTCGTTCTCCTAAGAGCCATCAGGCGGCCGCGCCGGGGTCTCTTCTCAGGCGCGCGCAGTGAGAGCATAATCGAGACTTGCCCATTCCGGCAACACCTGAACCGGAGACAGGACGATGCCTGATATATTTGATCATTTGCGCGCGCGCCGCCAGGAAAATCTACGCCAGCTCGTAGAGTACCTGCGCATCCCCTCCATCAGCACCCTGAACCGGGGAATCCAGGAGGCCGCCGGGCACCTGGCCGGGCTCATGCGGGAGGCGGGGGTCGAGGCCCGGATCCTCCCGACGGGGGGTCATCCCGCCGTGTATGGGGAGGTGAAGGGTCCGGCCGGGGCGCCCGTCCTCCTCGTGTACGGCCATTACGACGTCCAGCCGGCGGACCCGTCGGAGGGCTGGTCGTCCCACCCCTTCGAGCCCGAGGTGCGGGACGGCCGCCTCTACGCCCGGGGCTCCGGGGACAACAAGGGCCAGCATTTCGCCCAGCTCAAGGCCGTCGAGGCCTTTAAAGCCACGGGGGCGCCGCTCCCCGTCACCGTCAAGTTTCTCATCGAGGGCGAGGAGGAGATGGGCTCCCCCCACCTCCACGAGTTCGCCGTGCGGAACCGCGATCTCTTGAAGGCCGACATCGCCTGTTCCTCGGACGGGAGCCTCCACCCCTCCCGCCGGCCCACCCTGGCGCTGGGGTGCCGGGGGCTGCTCTACCTCGAACTGGTCTCGCAAGGAGCGGGGAAGGACCTCCACTCCGGGAGCTACGGCGGGGCCGTCGAGAGCCCCTTCTGGCGGCTCATGCGGGCCGTCCAGGCCCTGCGGGGGGAGGACGGGCGGGTGCGGGTGCCGGGCTTCTACGACGCCGTGCGCCCCTTGGGGAAGGCCGACGGGGAGGCCCTGGCCGGCATCCCCGACCCCGCCTCGGAGCTCCGGGCCGCCCTCGGGGAGGGGGCGGCGCGCCTGGGGGACACGGGCGCCTTCTACCGGAAGACCCTGACCGAGCCCAACCTGAACGTCTGCGGCTTCCAGGGGGGCTACTCCGGGGATGGAATGAAGACTGTCATCCCCGGCGCGGCCCGGGCCAAGGTGGATTTCCGCCTGGTGGTGGAGCAGGACCCCCACAGGCTTTACGAGGAAGTGCGCGCCTTCCTCCAAAAGGAGGGCTTCGGGGACATCGAGGTGCGCAAGCTCGCCACCTTCGAGCCGAGCAAGACCCCGGCCGATCATCCCCTCATCCAGAAGATCATCCGCTCCATCGAGTGGGAGGGCCAGAAGCCCGTCGTCTACCCCAACTTCGGCGGGAGCGTGCCCGACACTGTTTTTACGAAAGGCTTGGGGATCCCCTCGGTCTGGCTCCCCCTCGCCAACGCCGACACCAACTCCCACGCCCCGGACGAGAACCTAATGCTGGATGTCTTCCACATGGGCTGCGAGCTGGCCGCGCAGGTGATGGCGGGGCTGGGGGGGTGAAGGTGAGAGGGCGCGCAGGGAGCGTATTGCAATACGCCCCTACGTCCCCGTTGCATGATGGGCATTGTGGCAGGGGCAGGCACAGGGGTCTGCTCCTACGGTTACGGTTTTTGTGGATGCGGTTCCGTAGGGGCGGTTCGCGAACCGCCCCTACGGAAGAGATCGTCATTCGGGGATGCGCGGCATGATCCGCCTCTGGACCATCGGCCACAGCAACCACCCGGCGGAGCGGCTCGCCGACCTCCTGGACGGGCAGGGCGTCGCCTGCGTGGTGGACGTGAGGCGCGTCCCCTACAGCCGGCGCCACCCCCAGCACGGCCGGGAGGCCATGCAGTCGGCCCTGGCCCGGCGCGGCATCGCCTACCGCTGGGAGGGGGAGGCCCTGGGGGGCAAGGTGGACTGGGAGCGCCAGCGGGGGTCGCCCGAGTTCGCCGGGGGGCTGGAGCGCCTGAAGGCCCAGGCCGAGAAGGAGCCCACCGCCATCCTCTGCGCCGAGGAGGACCCAAAAAAGTGCCACCGCCTGGGGCTCGTGGGCGCGGCCTGGATGGAGCGCTTCGGCGGGGGCCTCCTCCACATCCGGGGGAACGGCCGGGTCGAGGCCGAGGAGCCCCCGGCCCAGCTGGGGCTGTTCGGTTCGTAGGCCACCTTCCGAAATCGGACCTGCGGCGAAGACCCTTCCTTGACGCTCCCTCCCGCATCCGGAACAATGGTTTCGTCCCGGGCGGAAGCCCCGTCCGCCGCCCCTTCCCCGCCTCTTCGAAAAGGTTCCCCATGGCCTCGGCCCGCACCAACCGCCTCGCGGGGGAGACGAGCCCCTACCTCCTCCAGCACCGTCACAACCCCGTGGACTGGCACCCCTGGGGGGAGGAGGCCCTGAAGCGCGCCCGGGAGGAGGACAAGCCCATCTTCCTCTCGGTGGGCTACTCGGCCTGCCACTGGTGCCACGTGATGGAGCGCGAGAGCTTCGAGAACGAGGAGATCGCCCAGATCCTCAACGGCCACTTCGTGAGCATCAAGGTGGACCGCGAGGAGCGGCCCGACGTCGACGCCATCTACATGGAGGCGGTCCAGCTCATGACGGGCCAGGGCGGCTGGCCGATGAGCGTCTTCCTGTTGCCGGACCTGCGGCCCTTCTTCGGGGGCACCTACTTCCCGCCGGACGACCGCTGGGGGCGCCCGGGCTTCAAGCGGCTGCTCCTGCGGCTGGCCGAGGTCTACAAGTCCCACCGGGGGGACCTCGACGAGAGCGCCTCCAAGCTCACCGAGGCCATCGGCCAGATGGATCTCGCCGCCGCCTCCAGGGACGGCCTCTCCCGCGAGGCCCTCTCGAACGCGGCGCGGGAGCTCTCCCAGCGCTTCGACCCCCGGTGGGGGGGCTTCGGCGGGGCTCCCAAGTTCCCGCCCTCGATGGCCCTCATGCTCCTGCTCCGGGAGTGGCGCCGGACGGGGGACAAGCACCTCCTCGACATGACCGAGTTCACCCTCCAGCGCATGGCGCTCGGCGGGATGTACGATCAGCTCGGCGGGGGCTTCCACCGCTACAGCGTGGACGAGCGCTGGCTCATCCCCCACTTCGAGAAGATGCTCTACGACAACGCGCTGCTCGCCCGGGTCTATATCGAGGCCCACCAGGCCACGGGGAGCTCCTTCTACAGTTCCATCGCGGCGGACGTGCTCGACTACGTGCTGCGGGAGATGACCTCCCCCGGGGGCGGCTTCTACTCCGCCCAGGACGCCGACAGCGAGGGGGAGGAGGGCAAGTTCTTCGCCTGGACGCCCAAGGAGATCGAGGCGGTGCTCGGCCCGGAGGAGGGTCGGGTCGTCAGCCGCTTCTACGGCGTGACGGAGGAGGGCAACTTCGAGCACGGCAAGAGCGCCCTCCACGTCCCTCGCCACGTGGCCGCCTTCGCCGAGGAGGAGAAGATCGAGTCCGAGAAGCTCCTCGGCATCCTCCAGCGCGCCCGCCGCGCGCTGTTCGAGGCGCGGGAGAAGCGCGTCAAGCCGGGCCTGGACGACAAGATCCTCGCGAGCTGGAACGGCCTCATGATCGGCGCCATGGCGCTCGCCGGGCGCGTCCTGGAGCGGCGGGACTACGTCGAGGCGGCGCGGCGGGCGGCCGATTTCGTGCTGGGAAAGATGCGCGGGGAGAGCGGCCTCCTGCGCACCCACCGGGGCGGGGAGAGCCGCCTGAACGCCTACCTGGACGACTACGCCTTCCTGCTCGCGGGCCTCCTGGACCTCTACGAGGCGTCGTTCGAGCCGCGCTGGGTCCGCGAGGCGGTGAAGCTGGCCGGGGAGATGATCGAGCGCTACCGCGGCGCGGACGGGGCCTTCTTCTTCACGTCGAAGGACCACGAGGCGCTCATCGTCCGCAAGAAATCCGCCCAGGACGGCGCCATCCCGAGCGGGAACTCGATGGCGGCCCTGGGCCTCCTGCGGCTCGGCAAGCTGACGGGGGAGGAGCGCTTCGCCGAGGCGGGGGAGGGGGCGATCCGGGCTTTTGGGGAGTACCTGGAGAAGGCCCCGGCCGCCTTCCACATGATGCTCGTGGCGCTGGACTTCCGGCTCGACACGCCCGTCGAGATCGCCGTCGTGGGCGACCCCGCCGCCCCGGACACGCGCGAGGCCCTGCGCGCCGTGGACGCCCAGTTCGTCCCCAACAAGGTGCTGGCCTTCCTCCCGGCGAGGGACGGGGCGGAGGCCGAGGCGGCCGTCCCCCTCCTGCGGGGCAAGACGGCCCCGAACGGCGCCGCCACCGTGTACCTCTGCGAGAACTTCACCTGCCGGGAGCCCCTCACCGATCCCGAGGCGGTGCGCCGGGCGCTGGGGGGCGGCAAGCGGGAGTGAGGGGAAAAGTCATGGTCCTGGTGTCATGCTGAGCCCTGCGCTTGCGCTCAGGATAGGCTCCGCGAAGCATCTTCGCATCTTGCCATTCTCGAAGATTCCTCGCTCCGCTCGGAATGACATCCGATGTATTCCTGCGTTGTCGTCTTGACCTTTTTCAGTCCAGCACCTTCCGCAGCTACATCCTCGTCCGCACGATGAAGGCGGGGTAGCCCTCCTCGCGCAGCCGGTTGGCGACCAGGCGGGCGTCCTCCTCCCTCGGGTAGCCCCGCATCCACACCTGGGCGTAGCGCGCGTCCCCGTTCCAGCCCGCGACCACCCGGGGCGGCCGGCGCGGATCGCCTTTCAGGCGGTCCGCGAGGCGGTTCGCCTGCTCCGGGGTCAGCCCCCCGACCACGATGGCCCAGTTCGCCCTCGGGTCCTCGGGCACCTCGAGGACGGTCAGCCGGACGGGGGCGAGCCCCAGCCGCTCCATGCCGAGCGCCCGGGCCGCCCCCCGCGAGAGGTCGATGACGCGCCCGTCCACGTAGGGCCCCCGGTCGTTGATGCGGACCCGGACCTGGCGGCCCGTGTCGGTGCGCTGGACGCGGACGTGGGCGTTGAAGGGCAGGGTCCGGTGGGCGGCGGTCATGGCGTCCATGTCGTAGACCTCGCCGCTGGCCGTCCGCCGGCCGTGGTAGGGGTCGCCGTACCAGGAGGCGAGGCCGGCGAGCTCGTCCTGGGGCAGGCGGCTGGGCGTGACCTCGTGCCGGGTGGCGCAGCCGCCGAGAAAGGAGAGGAGGAGGATGGACAGGAGCGCGAGCACAGCACGCCGCTCCCGCCCGGCGGGGCGTGGCCGAAGATCGTCCATTGGTTCCCGGCTCCCTGCGGGCGGAGGGAGTTCCTCGGGACTGCTATTCGGCGAAGGGCACCGCCAGCCGGATGAAGCGCGCGAGCATCTGCTGGTCGAAGTGCCCCTTGCTGTCCTGCATGATGGTGAAGGCCGCCATCTTCGAGAGCGCGTCCTTGTAGGAGCGCCGCGTCGTCAGGGCGTCGTAGACATCGGCGATGGCGCAGATCTTCCCGTAGCGGCCGATCTCGCTGTCCGTGAGGTTCTTGGGATACCCGGTGCCGTCGCATTTCTCGTGGTGCTGGAGGACGATCTGGGCGACCTCGTCGGATATCTTGCCTGAGATTTTGACGAGCAGCTCGTAGCCGATGAGGGGGTGCTTTTTGATGATGGTCCACTCGTTGTCGTCGAGCTTGCCCTTCTTGTTGAGGATGTCGGTGCTGATGTCCTTCTTGCCGATGTCGTGGAGCAGGTAGCCCACGCCGAGATCCTGAAGGAAGGGGATATTGTCGGATCCGATGACGGTGCGGGTGAGGAGCATCGAGTAGATGTAGACGTGCACGGAGTGGGTGTAGGTGTAGTAGTCGTGGATGGTGAGCTGGAAGAAGCTCTCCAGCGCGTCGGGCTCGTCCATGAGCTTGTTGAGGGCGAGGACCGTGTCCTGGGCGTTGGAGTAGCCCGCCTCGTTGAACTCCTGGAAGATCTCCTGCGTCTTCCGGGCGGCGGAGCCGTAGGCCACGGCCGCCTTGGCCTCGGTGGCCAGGGGGGTCTGGAGGATGTTGGAGAGATTCGAGTCCACGAGGAACTGCCAGTTCACCTGGGCGTCCCGGTCGTAGTAGAGGCGGTCCGCCTGCTTGCAGATGTCGTCGTAGGACTCGGGCGCGAGGGCCTGCTGGCTCCGGAAGAGGAGGGAGAGCTCCTTCTCCTGCAGCATGTAGAGATCGACGGGGGCGGGGGTGCCCCACGGGAGGTTCGGGAGGGCCACCGGCCGCAGGCGCACCCGCTTCTTCCCTGGGTCGCCTTCCCCTCCCTCGCTGACCCGGAGCCGATCCCGGGCTTGATCGTCTGGAGAAGGGCTGGACGCCACACGTTCCTCCGGGGATTTCGGGGCCGCCCCGCGCGGAAAGGCGCCTGGGCGGTGCCCGGCCGCACGCTCGATTCGGGCGAAGCCAACGGGGGCAAGTTACCAAATTTCCGGGGTGGAAGGGAATACGGATGCAAGCCCCGCGGCCGGCCCGGCGGTTTTTCGAGGGGATGGAAGGAAGATTCGCTACCGGTACTTGGCGAAAGTGGCTCCGATGCCGGCGCCGCCCTCGAGCTCCCGCGTCATCTTCTCCTCGAGCGCGGCGAGTTCCCCGGTCTTGGCCAGCACCTCGTCGAGGCGCTCCCGGGGGACGGTCACGACGCCGTTGATGTCCCCGAGGATGATGTCGCCCTGCCGGACGGTCACCCCGCCGCAGTTGATGGGGGCGCCCACGAGGGAGGGCGCGGTGTAGCCTCCGCTGCCGTGGACCGAAACCCCGCGCGCGAAGACCGGATAGCCCATCGCCCGGTGCTCCTCGATGTCCCGGGCGCGGCCGTCCACCACGGTGCCCGCCAGGCCCATGGCGCGCGCCCGGGTGCTCATGAGCCCGCCCCAGTTGGCCGTCGTGACGCCCGAGGGGCAGGAGATGACGACGACCGCCCCCTGCGGCGCGGCGTCCACGTGATGGACCGTTAGCCTGTCCACGGGAACCCCGGCCGGGACCATCAGCACCGTGTGGGCGGGCCCCACCATGCGGGCGTTGGTGTCAGGGGAGAGCATGATGATGTCGGGCATGTGCCCCCGGATCTTCAGCTTGTCGAAGGCATCCGCCACTTGGCAGGTGGAGAAGGCGGCCAGCCGCTCCAGGCGCGCGTCGGTCATGGGGAATTCCTCGGGTGGGCGGTGGAGTCGAGCCCATAAGATGCGGCGGGCGCGCCGGGCGGTCAAGCGCGGGGAGCCGGCGCGGGGGGCTAATGCCGGAACTCCGAGAAGCGCACCCCCGCCGGGTCCACCTCCTCCAGGGCGGCCCGTTCCTCCGCCGTGGGCGGCGGGGTGAGGGGCACGGGACGCGAGAGGTCGAGCGGGAAGCCCGTCCGCGCCGCCGCCTCTTCCGCCGAACAGCCCGGGTGGACGCTCTCCAGCTCGAGCCCCGAGGGCCCCGGGGCCAGCACGGCCAGCGGGGTGACGACCTTGGCGAGGTTCCCGGCCTGGGTGGCGAAGTCCACCCGGGGCACGAAGAGCCGGGCGTCGTGGGCCGCCCGCCAGACGACCGTCCGCCCCGCCTGGTTCATGATCACGGCGCCCCCGCCCCCGCCGGGGAGGCGCACCTTGGGCGAGGCGGGGCTCCCGATGTAGCTCATGTTCACGCGGCCCCCCTTGTCGATCTGGGCCCCGCCGAGGAAGACCAGGTCCACCCCCCCCCGGGCGAAGAGGTCGTAGGCGTCGGCGTTCGAGAAGAGGGCGGCCGCCCCGTGGCAGAGCTCCGGGTCGTTCGTGCTGCGCGGCATGAAGCGGGGCCGGGGGTTCACCGATCCGGCCACCTCGATCAGGACCAGGCGCGGGGCGTGGAGCCGGCGGGCGAGGAAGACGGCCACCATGGGCAAGGGCGAGTTCACGCCGTGGAAGACGCGCTCGCCGTCGCGGATCTCGCGGGCGAGGCAGACGGCCATCTGGTCCCCGGCGCGGCGGAGGACCTCGGGGGGGGAAGAAAGGCGGAGGCTCACCGCGACCGCATCCCGTGATCGGTCTCCCGCAGGTAGCGGAGGAGGCCCTCGGGCGAGGCGGACAGCTCCATGTAGCGGCGCATCCCCTCTTCGTCCACCCCATAGGCGGGGTGGCAGCTGCAGGGGGCGGCGCCGCCGGGGGACTCCACCACGGCCCGGACGAGGAAGCCCGGGATCACCGCGAGCGCGGCGTCTTTGGCGATCTCCTCCCCGGGCACGATCTCCTCGGCGGTGAGAATGACCCCGCGCGAGGCCGCGCGCGTCATCTCCACGTCGAAGTGGCGGTTGCCCAGGATCCAGGCGTTGCCCTCGGCGTCGGCCTTCTGGACATGGATGAGCGCCCAGTCGGGCCGGAGGGCCGGGACGGCGAGGAGGGTTTCGCCGGTGTAGGGATCCTCGATGGGGAGGAGACCGCTGCGCTCGGGGATGTCGCTCCCCCGGAAGCCCCGGATGGGCTGGAAGGGAACCCCGTAGGCCGCGGCCCGCAGCCCCGCCAGGATGCTGGGTCAGGCGTGCTCGGTGAGGCCGGTGAGCCCCCCCTCGATGGCGCGGCGGTAGCTGGGGGCCAGGCCGAAGTCGGCCTCGAAGGTGACGATGCCGCTGTACACCCGCTCCAGGGCCCCCGCCGCGCAGAGAAGATCCGCGTCGTAGCCCGGGGAGGGCTTGATGAGCTTGAGCCCCTTCCGCCCCTGGCGGGCCAGCTCCCGCAGGAGGGCGGCCGGGGTGCGGTGGAGGAGGCTCCCGCCGGGGCTGATGGTCTGGCCGTCCCTCACCAGGGCGGCCGCCTCCGGGAGCGGCATCCGCTTGTCCATTCTTCCCTCCTTCCCCAGCGCCCTGCGGCCGGAGCGACATCCCCGTCAGGAAAGTTCATCTTATCAGAAATTTCCGCCGTCCCATTTTGCGACTCGGAATGGAGCCTGGATCGGCTGGCATAGTGGAGGGAATGCGCCCTATAATCCTGTCCGCCGAACATCTTGCCATCCGAACCGCGCCGGCGGGGCCGGGCGGTCCCGGAACGAAAAGGAGATTCCATTGGCGAGGGTTTCGTTGATCCAGCCGGCCGGGGCGGAGGGGGCGGCCAAGCGGGTCATGGAGGGCCTGCAGAAGCAGTTCGGGGCGGTGATCGACCCGGTGAAGGCCCTGGCGCACAGGCCGGAGCTCCTGCGCGCCGTGCTGAGCCTCACCGCGGTGGCGGACGGGCCGGGCGAGATCGATCCCGGCTTCAAGGAGGTGCTCAACGTGCGGGCATCTGTCCTGAACGGCTGCCACTTCTGCACTCAGATGCACTCGAACATGGCGCGCATGCACAAGGTGCCCGCCGCCAAGATCGAGGGTGCGAAGGAGGGCTCCGCGAGCGCCGCCTTCGACGAGAAGGAGAAAGCGGCGCTGCGGCTGTGCGAGGAGAGCACGAAGGACGTGAAGATCCCGGACGCCTCCTTCGAGGCCGTCAGGGCGCATTATTCGGAGGCGGCGGTGGTGGAGTTGCTGGGCGTGATCGCCGTCATCAACATGTGGAACCGCCTCATCGTCGGGCTGGGATTCTAGGCCCGCCCGCGAGGGCGGCTTCGGGCGGCCGCGCCCTTTTCATGGGGCGGCGGCACCCTGGGTGGTGGAATGTCGGATCGGCCGGACATTTCTTTTGGCCCGGAGACGGGCAAGGATAGCCTCCCCGCCGGAGGAAGGTGGAATTCGGGGCCCTGGGGCCGCCTCCGCTCCTCCCGGCTGGCCTCGGCGCTGGCGGTGGCTCTCGTCCTGGGGGCGGCCGCGGGCGGCTACCTGTGGTGGCGCCACCTCCAGACCTACGAAGCCACCGACAACGCCTACGTCCACGTCACCGTCGTCCCGGTGAGCGCCCGCGTCTCCGGCATGATCCAGGAGGTGCTGGTCGAGGACAACCAGGCGGTCAACAAGGGGGACTTGATCGTCCGCCTGGACCCCGCCCTCTATCAAGTCGCGCTGGAGAGCGCCGAGGCCGAGGTGGCCATGGCGCGGGCCCGCTACGAATCGAGCCGGTTCAGCGCCGCTTACTCCTCCGGGCGCCTGGCCCCCCTGGTCACCGAGGCCCGGGCGCGGCTCGCGCGGGTGGTCCAGACCCTGCGGTCGGAGGAGTCCTTCCTCAAGCAGCGGGTGAACGAGTCCCTCGCCGCCGCCGCGAGCCTCGCCCGGATGCGGGACGAACTGGCCCGGAGGCAGAAGCTCCACCGCGAGAAGGTGATTTCGGACGACGTCCTGGAGCTGGCGTTGGCCTCCTTCCGCGTGGCCGACGCCCAGCACCGCGCCTCGATCGACGCCCAGCACGTCCAGGAGCAGAAGGTGGCCGCCCTGAAGCAGCAGGAGAACGAGCTTCAGGCCTCCATCACCCTCGTGCAGAAAGAAGAGATCTCGATCCAGGGCAAGACGGCCGATGCGGAATCCATCGAGGCCCAGCTGAAGCAGGCCGAGGCCAAGCTGCGCGAGGCGAGGCTGCGCCTCTCCTACACCGAGATACGGGCGCCCGAGGCCGGCTACGTCAACAAGAAGGCCGTCGAGGTGGGCACCAACGTCGAGGCCGGGCGCCCCCTGATGCTGATCGTCCCCCTGCACCGGGTGTACGTCCAGGCCAACTTCAAAGAAGTCCAGCTCGAGAACATCCGGGTCGGCCAGATCGCCGTCGTCCGGGCCGACGCCTATCCCAACCGGCGGTACCGCGGGCGGGTGGAGAGCATCTTCTCGGGCTCGGGCGATTACTTCTCCCTCCTCCCGGCCGAGAACGCCACCGGCAACTGGGTGAAGGTGACGAAGCGGATCCCGGTCAAGATCGTGCTCGCCGACCCCCCCTCACCCCAGTTCCCGCTCCTCGTGGGCATGTCGGCCCAGGTGTCGGTGGACGTCCGCGACCAGAGCGGGACCCGCCTGCTCGCCTATCCCAGCAGGGTCCAGAAGACCACCCCCGGCAGGCAGTGAGCGCGCAGGAGAGGCCCGTCCAGCCGGCGGCGGACGAGGTCCCGGAAACTAGCGCCGCCGCCCGCGCCTTGATCACGCTCGCCGTCATCAGCGGGGCGTTCATCTCGGTCATGGACGTGAGCGTGGTGAACGTCTCCCTCCCCCACATGCGCGGGGCCTTCGGCGCCGATCTCTCCTCCATCACCTGGGTGGCGACGAGCTACAGCATCGCCCAGATCATCATGATCACGATGTCGGGCTGGTGGAGCACCCTGCTCGGCCGGAAGCGCTTCTTCCTCGCCTCCTACGTTCTGTTCACCTTGGGCTCCATCCTGGCGGGCATCTCCAGCTCCTTCACGGAGATGATCGTCTACCGCGCGATCCAGGGGGTGGGCGGCGGGCCTCTCATCCCCATCGCCCAGGCCATCATGCGGGAGACGTACCCGCCCCGGTACCAGGGCATGGCCATGGCCGTCTTCGGCATGGGCGTGGTCGTCGCCCCCGCGATCGGGCCGGTGCTTGGCGGCTGGCTCACGGATACGTACGGGTGGCCGTGGGTCTTCTACATCAACGTGCCCTTCAGCCTGGGCGGGATGGTGCTCGTCCACCTGTTCGTGCACGATCCCCCCTACCTCAAGCGGGGCATCAAGCGGGTGGACTGGGGTGGGATCGCCTTCCTGGCCATCGGGCTGATCGGCCTTCAGGTGGTGCTGGAGCGCGGCCAGGAAGAGAACTGGTTCGAGTCGAACCTCATCGTGTGGTGGTCCGCCGCGACCGTGGTGGCGGTGGCGGTGCTGGTCGTCTGGGAGCTGCGCGTCCCGGAGCCCATCGTGGACATCCGGATCATGCGGAACGTCCCGCTGACCGTGGGCTCGGTCATCATCCTGGTCTTCGGGGTCGCTCTGTTCGGCTCGACCTTCGTGCTCCCGCAGTTCCTGCAGCACCTTCTCCATTACACCGCCTACGACGCGGGAATGGTGCTCCTGCCGCGGGGGATCGCCCTGTTCATCATTCTGCCTATCGTCGGAAGGCTGTTCAACGTGCTGGACCTGCGCCTGCTCCTCACCTTCGGCACCGCTTCCATCCTGTACGCCTTTTACCTGATTTCCCATTTGTCCCTGGACGCCGACTTCTGGAGCCTGGTGATGCCGCTCATCTTCATGGGGCTCGGGATGCCGTGCATGTTCGTGACGCTGGCCACCGTCACGCTGGGCTGTGTGCGGGCCGCGGAGGCGACGGCCGCCTCCGCGGTCTTCAACCTGTTCCGGCGTGTCGGGGGGAACATCGGCTTCGCGCTGATCGCCACCCTGGTGGACCGCCGGAGCGCGGTCCACCGGACGGGGCTGGTGGGGTACCTGAACGAGTTCAACGCGCCGTTCCTGGACTACCACGAGAAGGTCGTGAACGTCCTGACGAGCCAGCGGATAGACCCGGCGACGGCCCAGGCGAAGGCCTATGCCATCATGGACAACATGGTGAACCGCCAGGCCGCCATGGGGGCCTACAACGACGCCGCCTGGTTCATGATGATCCTGTTCACCTGCGTCCTGCCGCTCATCTGGCTGCTGCCGGGAAGGCTGGGAGCGCGGCCCGAGGGGGCCGGCGGAGGAGGTTAGGCCCCCGGCAGGCGAAGGCGAAGCCGCTCGACGGGCCGGCCGCCCTTGAGGTGCTCCTCCACGATCTCCGGCACGTCGGCTGGCTTTACGCCCTGGTACCAGACCCCCTCGGGATAGACGACAATGGTGGGCCCTAGCGTGCAGGGGCCCAGGCAGGTCGCCCCCGCCAGGGCCGTATGTTCCCCCAGGCCGTTGCTCTCGATGGCCTCGGTGAGGGCCTGGGCGATGTCGATGCTCCCCTTGGACTGGCAGCATCCCTTCGGGTGGTTCGGGGGCCGCTGGTTGATGCAGACGAAGATGTGCCGCTTGATGTGATCCACGCAAAGCTCCTGAAAATAGGGCTTTTAGGCAGGTCCAGGAGAGGCCCTGCCGCCAATCCCGGTGACTGGGACGCAGAGAAATGATACCCTCGGAGGGTGCGAAGTCAAGGCTTCCGGCCCGGGCTTCGCAGCCGCGGATAACCAGGTTCCCGCATGAGCTTTCCCTCCTGTGACGCATAGAACGCACACCGCCCCGCTGGCCGGGCACAAGATCGAGAGTCTCTTCTCCCGCCTCCGCCTCATCCGGCTGAGGGGAGGGCCGCTCGTCCTCCTGCTGCCCGACCCGGAGGCCCCCGCCGTGGCCGTGCAGGCGTGGCTCCCCGCGGGGAGCCTGACCGAGGCGCCGGGGCGGGGGGGCCTCGCTCATTTCCTTGAGCACATGATCTTCAAGGGTTCGCGCCGCCTGGCCCTGGGCGAGCTGGCCGCGCGCACCGAGGCGGCGGGCGGCGACATCAACGCCTACACCCTGAACGAGGCCACCTACTACCACCTCTCCTGCCGGCCGGCCGGAACCGAGGACTGCCTGGACGCGCTGATCGAGTCGTTGTGGTGGCCCCGGTTCGATCAGGCCGAGGTCGTCCGCGAGCGCGGCGTGATCCTCGAGGAGATCCGGCGCTCGGAGGACCAGCCCGAGCAGCGCCTCCAGCAGGAGCTCTACCGGCAGGCCTACGGCGGCGACCATCCCTTCGGCCGCCCCATCCTGGGCACCCGCCGCTCGGTGAGCCGCCTGGACCGGGCCGCCCTGCGGCGCTACCACCGCCTCTGCTACCACCCCGCCCGCACCGTCTTCGTCCTGGCCGGGCCCATCCCGGAAAAGCCGGCCCTCCGCCTCATCCAGCGCCGCCTGGCCGAGCTGGACGGGATGTGGGGAGCCGTTCCGGCGTCTTTCCGGGGGAACGGGTTCCGCTCCATCCCGCCTCCCCTGCGGCGGGGGGTGCGCGCCTTCTCCCTGCGGGGCATGGCCAGCCTGGCCTACCTGGAGCTGGCCTTCGGCGTCCCCGCCTTCACCCATCCGGACGCCCCTGCGCTGGAGATCCTCGCCATGCTCCTGGGCTCGGGGGACAGCTCCCGCCTCTACAAGCGCCTCTGCGTCGAGGGGCGCATCATGCACGACGTCTCGAGCGACATCTTTCTTTCGCCGGGCCCGGGCCTGCTGTTCCTGGGCGGGGTGGCGGAGCCGCGCGGCGCGGCGCCGGCGGCGGAGGAGATTCTCCGGACGACAGCCGATCTGCTCGGCGCCCATCCCCCCACCGACGAGGAGCTGGAGCGCGTCCGCACTCTTTTCTGGACCGACCTAGAGTTCCGCCGCGAGAGCACCTCCGGGCGCGCCCGCCTCGCGGGCTATTTCCAGCTGATGGCGGGCGACGCCCGCTTCGCCGAGCGCTACCTCGGCCGCCTGCTGGGCGTGTCGCGGGAGGAGATTCTCTCCGCCGCCGGGCGGTGGCTCACGCCCGAGGGCCTCACCGCCGGGGTCTTCTTCCCCGAGCGGCTGAACGGGAGTGGAGAGCCCCGGCCCTTCCAGGCCGCGATCCGCCGGGGGCTGGCCTCCATTTCGCAAAAGGAAGAGAAGGAGCTCCCCTCCCTCGGCCGCAAGGCCCTGCCGCTCAAGCTCCCGCTGGAGCAGCCCGTCCCGCCGCCCGTTCCGCGCCGCGCCCTCCGCCCGGGCGGAAGCCGCGCCCCGCTCGAGTTCACCCTCCACCGGGGGGCGCGGCTCCTCGTCCTGCCGGGGGGGGAGGCGCGCGTCTTCGCGCTGCGCGCGGCCTTCCTGGGGGGGCAGCGGCTCGAAGGGGCGGAGCGGGCGGGGTGGCATTCCCTCATGGCCGACGTCGCGCCCATGGCCACCCGGAGCCTGTCGTCGGAGGAGATGGCGCGGCGGGCGGATAACCTGGGGGCCTCCATCGGCGGGAACGGGGGCCGGAACAGCTTCGGACTCTTCGCCTCGGGGTTATCGAGCCTCGTTGAAGAGATCTCCGACCTCTTCTGCCAGATCCTCTGCGAGCCCGCCTTCGAGGAGAAGGACGCGGCCCTCGCGCGGCGCGAGGCCGACGCGGCCCGGCGCGGCGACCTTGACGACCTCTCCCAGCGGTCCCGCCAGCACGCCTTGGGGCTCCTGTACGGGGCCCACCCTTTCGGCCGCCACCCGCTGGGGAGCCGGCTCTCCCTCGCCCGGGCCTTGGGGCCGCGCCTCCGAAGGGAATGGAGCCACTGGGCGCTGCCGGAGAACATCGTGCTGGCTGCGGCGGGGGATGTGGACCCCGGCGGCCTCGCCCGGTCGCTGGCCCGCCGCCTGAAAAAGGGCTGGAGACGGATGCCGGCCTGGCGGCCCTTCCTGCCTCCCGCGCCGCCCCAGCCGCCTCCGCGGCCACGCCTGCGGCGCATCCGGGTGGACGGGGCCTCCCAAGCCCACATCCAGATGGCCTTCCTGGGCGCGAGCCTGGGGTCCCGCCGGCGCTTCGCGCTCTCGGCGGTGGCGGCGGCGCTCGGGAGCCAGAGCGGCGGGCTGTTTTGGGAGCTGCGCGAGCGGCGGGGCTTGGCCTACGAGTCGAACGTCTCCTGCGAGGAGGCGATGGACCGGGGGCCGTTCATGCTCTTCGCCGCCACCGCGCCCGGCGCGGAGGCGGAGGCCGTGCGCATCATGCGGGCCGAGGTGGCCCGGGTCCGCGAGAAGGGCCTCGGCCGCGAGGAGCTGGAGCGGGCCAAGGCCTTCCTGGTGGGCGAGCTCCTGCGGGGCCGCCAGCGGGCGGGGATGCGCGCCTCCGAGCTGGCCTACGGCGCGCTCTACGGGATGGGGGCGGAGGGCATGGAGCGCGTCCAGCGCGAGTTCGAATCCGTGGACTTGGCCTCCGCGCGCAGCGCGGCCCGCGATTTCCTCGATCCGTCTGGGGAGTGCCTCGTGATCCTCGGGCCGCGCTAGCGCTCACTGCCGGGCGCGCTGGACCTCGTTCAGGCGCTCCTGCAGCCGCCGCAGGCGGGCCCGCAGCCGCTCCATCTCCCGGATCAGCGATTCCTCCTCCAGCGAGGCTTGGAGGGCGCGGGAGAGGCCCTCACGCTCGGCGGCGAGGCGCTGGCGGGCGGCGGGATCTGTATCCTGGCCGAGAATCCGGTCGATCTCCGCCATCCGGGCCCGGATCTGCTCCGGCGCCTGGGGGATGCGAGGCAGGAGCGCGATCCGCCGGCTCTCGGAAGTGCGGGCCGGCTGGGGGGAGCGGCCGATATCTTCCTCCCGGTAGGTGGGGCGAGCCGAGGGAAGACGGTCCGGCGGGCGCGGCTCGGGAGCGCGGACGGCCGGGGCCGCCGGCTTGGCGGGCGGGGCCTCCTTCTGCTTCTCCATCTCCTCCCAGCCCTCGCGCTGGTCCTTGGCGATCCGGTGGATGGTGGAGGTCACGGCGGTCTTGGTGGCGTCGTAGGCGCTCGAGACGCCCTGCACGGTGCGGTCCCAGACGGACGAGGCGGCGGATTTCTCCCCGGAAGAGGCGCATCCGCTCAGCGCGAGGGCGAGCGCGATTGAGAAGGCGGCGGGCGCGGCGCCGCCCGGCCGGTTCGGCGTTTCAAGGTTCCGCATGGCGCATCCCTCGGGCGGAGGGAGGGGAAGACGGGGCCGGAGGACTAGATGGCGGTGCCCTCGAGGGCGGGGGCTTCGGGCTCGCGCTGCTCCCAGAGCTGCTCGCCAGCCTCCTCGATCAGGGGGATGAGGCTCCGGGCGTCCAGGCCGCTGACGGCGATCCCGCCGTAGCGGCGGCAGAAGTTCCCGAGGAGCACCGGGTCGGCCCGATCCATCTTGTTGAAGACTCTCAGCGTGGGCGTGCGCTCCAGGCCAAGCTCCCCCAGCAGCCGCTCGACCGCCTCCAGGTTCTCCTCGCAGTTAGGAGAGGAGGCGTCCACGACGTGGAGCAGCAGGTCCGCGTCGTTCAGCTCGTCCAGGGTGGAGCGGAAGGCCCCGACGAGCTCCTTGGGCAGATCGTGGATGAAGCCGACCGTGTCGGTGATGATCACCTCCTGGTCCCGCGGGAGGCGGAGGCGCCGGCTGGAGGTGTCCAGGGTGGCGAAGAGCTGGTCGGCCACGAGCACCTGGCTCTCCGTCAGGGCGTTGAGGAGCGTGGATTTGCCCGCGTTGGTGTAGCCCACCAGCGAGAGGACGGGCACCGCCCGGCGCTGGCGCAGGGTCCGGCCCTGGGAGCGTTTCCGCTGGAGGTTCTCCAATTCCCGCTCCAGCCGGCGGATGCGCTCGAAGGCGCGGCGGCGGTGGATCTCGAGCTTCGTCTCGCCCGGGCCCCGGCCCCCGATGCCGCCGGTGAGCCGGCTCATGGCCGTGTGCTGGGCCGAGAGGCGGGGGAGCATGTAACGGAGCTGGGCCAGCTCGACCTGGAGCTTGCCGGTACGGCTCGTGGCCCGCTGGGCGAAGATGTCGAGGATGATCTGGGTACGGTCGAGGATCTTGAGGTCGGTGAATTCGGCGAGGCTGCGCACCTGGGCCGGGTGAAGCTCTTGGGAGAACACCAGCGCCTCGGCCCCGACCTGCATGGAGCGCATGAGGATGTCGGCCAGCCGCCCCCGGCCGATGACGAAGCGCGGGTCCACCTCCTTGCGCCGCTGGACCACCCGTCCGCAGGGGATGAGCCCCGCGCCGTCCAGCAGGACCTCCAACTCGTCCAGCTCGGCCTGGGCCGGACGGCTCCGCTTGCTGCCTGTATCCACGTGAATGAGGAGCGCGCGCTCGCCCTTTCGCTGGGCGGCGGGGGAATCCTGGGTGCGGGCGAACTCCTCCTCCAGCGAGTCCACGAGGTGGGCCACGTCCAGCCGGAGCCACTCCAGGCTCGGGAAGGTGCGGATCTCCCAGGGCGGGGTCCGGCCGGCGCCGTTGGGAACGTCCGCGCCGCCGTCCCCCTCCTCGGGGAGGGGCCGGGGGAGCAGGTGAGCCACGTGCACCCGGCCCGCCGCGCCCTCATCGGCGACCTCGATGGCCGCCATGACGTCCAGCCGCAGCAGGGCCATGTCGGTCAGGTCTTCCTGGGAGAGGGAGGAGGCGTCCAGGTGGGTGTGGATGCAGCGCAGGCCCCTGAGGCGGGCCGTGCCGGCGCGGGCGCGGCCGAGCTCGGGAATCTCGATCCCCTTGGCCTCCCCGACGATGACGTGGCGCACGCCGCCCTGCCGGTCCACCAGGAGCGCGAGCTGGCGGGATATCTCATGGGAGAGGAGAGCGATCTCCCGTCCGAGTTCGAGATGAATCAGCTGATGGGGCGGCACCCGGCGCCGGTAGAGGCGCTCGAGCGCCCGGGTCTGATGGGTCTTGAGGCCGGTGAGCTTGCCGTGGAGCTTGGCGATAGCGCGCATCTCCTGCGAATCCGTGAAAACGGATGAGCCACATCCATATATTAAGTCCGCCGGACCCGCGGCGCAAGCTTTCATTTCGCCCGCATGCGGGCCAATATCAAAAGTTTGACAGCCTCGCCGGGGTTCACCTAGACTGCCACGCCCCCTCGCCCCGGGGAGCGCCGGATCCGGCGGAGGAAGACCCGATGGCGCACGAGCGCGACCTGCGGCTGTCCCGGATAGAGGACCTGATCCGGCGCCTCCTGCGCCGCAATGCCCACGCGCACCTCTCGAACGCCCTGGAGAAGATGCACGCCGCCGAGGTGGCCCAGATATTCTCCCACCTGGCCCCCGAGGAGCGGCTGGCCGCCTTCCGGCTCGTGCCGGACAGCGAGCACCGGGCCGAGACCCTGACCGAGTGCGACCCCCACATCGTCCGCGAGCTGCTCGACGCCAGCTCGAACGAGGAGGTCGCGGCCCTCCTCGGCAAGCTGAACAACGACGACACCCGCTACCTCGTCGAGATGCTCCCGGAGGACCGGGCGGCCGAGGTCATGCGCATCCTCGGCACCCGCGAGACCGCGGTCATCGAGGGCGTGATGGCTTACCCGCCGGACACGGCGGGCAGCATCATGACCGACGCTTACGTGGCCCTCCCGGAATCCTACACGGTCGATGAGTCGATCGCCGCCGTCCGCCAGGCGAGCAAGGCCGAGTACGTCTTCTACGTATACGTCGTGGACGACAACAAGCATCTCCGCGGGGTCATCAGCCTCCGCCAGCTCCTCCTCGCCGACCCTTCGAAGCGCCTCTCCGAGGTGATGACGCCGAACGTCTGGCGGGTGAGCGCGAACGCCGACCAGGAGCACGTCGCCCAGCTCATCTCGCGCTACAACATCCTCGCCATCCCGGTGGTGGACGACGTGGGCACCCTGGTGGGCATCGTGACGGTGGACGACGTCCTGGATGTCCTCAGGGACGAGGCGACCGAGGACATCCTCAAGATGGCGGGCACGCACTACACGGAGGAGATCACCTCCCTCCCGGCCCTCCGCCTCGCCTGGGTGCGCCTGCCCTGGCTCGTCATCAGCTGGCTGGGCAGCCTCATCGCGGCCTACTTCATCTCCCGCTTCGAGCACGAGCTGATCCGGGTCATCGCCCTCGCCGCCTTCATCCCCGTCATCAACGGCACGGCGGGGAACGTGGGCGCCCAGGGCGTGGCCATCATGGTGCGGGGGCTCGCCACCGGAAAGGTGACCCCTAAGGATTGGTTCCAGGTGGTGGGCCGCCAGGTGCTGGTGGGGGTGATGCTGGGGGTTTCCTTCGGCCTTCTCCTCTACCTGATCGCCCAGTGGCAATTCCCCGGCATCGGCCGGCTGGGATTCATCGTGGGGATCGCCATCTGCATCTCCATCATGACCTCGGCCGCCCTCTCCTCGATTCTCCCGCTGGTGCTCCAGTACCTGCGCTTCGACCCGGCGCTCATGACCGGGCCCTTCATCACCACGAGCATGGACCTCATCTCGGTCCTCGTGTACTTCAACATCGCCCGCTACTTCCTCGCCGGCTCCTAGGCCCGCCCCCGGAAGGAAGCCGTGCCCCACGCCGCCGAGTTCCGCGTCCGCTACGCCGAAACCGACCAGATGGGGGTGGTGCACCACGCGGCCTACTTCGTCTGGTTCGAGCACCTGCGGACGGAGTACTTCCGGGCGCTGGGCTTCCCCTATGGGGAGCTGGAGCGGCAGGGCGTCTTCTTCCCGGTGGTGGAGGCCGCCTGCCGCTACCGGGAGGGGGCCCGCTACGACGGCCTGGTTCGGGTGACGGGCTGGGTGCGCGCCCCCCAGGGGGTGCGGGTGCGGATCGACTACCGCGCGGAGCAGGAGGGGAGGGTGCTCGCCGAGGGCTACACCCTCCATGCCCGCACCGACGCCCAGGGGCGGCCCGGGCGCATCCCCCCGGAGCTCCTCGCCCGGCTCATGGCCGAGGCCTCCCCCCCGGGCGAGGGGCCCTCGTTCGAGGCCGAATCCCACGGCGTCTAGCCCCCCGGCCGCCCATCTCGCGGCGGCATCGCACCTCGCGGAGCTGGCTCCCCTCCGCTCTGGGCGAGGCAGCCGTGTTTCCCCCCTCCCTCCGGGAGGGGGTGGGGGGAGGGAAGGGGTGATCGCGCCGCCAACCTTTTCCCCCACCCTGGCCCTCCCCCGGAGGGGGAGGGTCAAGCCAACCGAGCGCATGGTCTTTCGCAAGCACGGGGCCGGGGGTGAGGGAAAGGCCGAGCCGTTGAATGCCCCCTCACCCGGAGCATCCAAGCGGCCAGCCGCCTGGATGCTCCACCCTCTCCCAAGGGGAGAGGGCGAAACACGGCGGCTCGCCGGGTGGAGCCGCTGCTTGCTCCCGCCGCCTTGACGCCCGGTCCGCCCCGGACCAAGATTTGCGCCTGCGCGGCTGGACGGGGCGCCTGTTGAGGACTCCGAATGCTCGGCGAATACAACCCCGCCTCCTACGAGGCCAAGTGGCAGGAGCGCTGGGAGCGCGAGGGCATCTTCCAGGCCCCGGACGACCCCGGCTCGAAGCCCACCTACTACTGCCTCATGATGTTCCCCTACCCCTCGGGCGACCTGCACATGGGGCACGCCTGCAACTACACGATGGGGGACGCCATCGGCCGCTACCGCCGGATGCGGGGCTTCGAGGTCCTCCACCCGATGGGCTGGGACGCGCTGGGCCTCCCGGCCGAGAACGCGGCCATCCAAGCGGGAGTCCACCCGGCCGGGTGGACCCAGCGCAACATCGACAACATGCGCCGCCAGCTCCGCCTGGCCGGCCTGGCCTACGACTGGCGGCGGGAGATCTCGACCGCCCACCCCGGCTACTACCGCTGGACGCAGTGGATCTTCCTCCGGATGCTCGAGCGCGGCCTGGCCTACAAGAAGGAGGCCCTCGTCAACTGGGACCCGGTGGACGAGACCGTCCTCGCCAACGAGCAGATCCACGACGGCGTCGCCTGGCGCAGCGGGGCCAAGGTGGAGAAGCGCTGGCTGAGCCAGTGGTTCCTCAAGATCACGGACTACGCCCAGCGCCTGCTCGACGATCTGGACGGCCTCCAGGGCTGGCCGGAGCACGTGAAGCAGCAGCAGCGCAACTGGCTCGGCCGCAGCGAGGGCGCGCGCATCGACTTCCGGCTCGAGGCCACGGGCGAAACCCTCTCCGTCTTCACCACCCGGCCCGACACCGTCTACGGCGTCACCTTCATGGTGTGCGCCCCCGAGCACCCCGTCATCGAGCGGCTCCTGGAGGGGAACCCCCGCGCGGCGTCCATCCGCCGGGCCGTGGAGGAGATGCGCGCCCAGAGCCAGGCCGAGCGCATGAGCGAGGAGAAGGAGAAGACCGGGGTCGAGACCGGCCACTTCATCCTCAACCCGGTGAACGGGGACCGCGTGCCCTTGCTCATCGCCGACTACGCCCTCATGGACTACGGCACGGGCATCGTCATGGGGGTGCCGGCCCACGACCAGCGGGACTTCCTCTTCGCCCGCAAGTACGGCCTCCCGGTCAAGGTGGTCATCCAGCACCCCGAGGGGGGCCTGCGCGGGGAGACGATGGCCGAGGCCTACGTCGAGGACGGCGTCATGCAGGACTCGGGGCCCTTCGACGGCCAGCCCAACCGCGAGGCCTACCCCCGGATGATCGACTACTTCGCCGAGCGGGGCTTCGGCGCCCGCACGGTGAACTGGCGGCTCCGCGACTGGCTCATCTCCCGCCAGCGCTACTGGGGGGTGCCCATCCCCGTCCTCTATGAGGAGGACGGCTCCGTCACCCCCGTGCCGGACGGGCAGCTCCCCGTCGTCCACCCGCGCGACGTGGAGTTCACCGGCCGGGGCGGGAACCCGCTCGCCAAGGTCCCCGCCTTCGTGAACGCCGTCTCGCCCCGCACGGGAAAGCCCGCCCGCCGCGAGACGGACACGATGGACACCTTCGTGGACTCCTCCTGGTACTACCTCCGCTTCGTCTCGCCGCGGGACGAGCGCGCCGTCTTCGACTCCGGGAACGTCAACCGCTGGCTCCCCGTCTCCCAGTACATCGGGGGCGCCGAGCACGCCGTCATGCACCTGCTCTACTCGCGCTTTTTCACCAAGGTCCTCTACGACATGGGCCTCGTCTCCTTCGAGGAGCCCTTCGAGAACCTCTTCACCCAGGGCATGGTCTGCCGCACCGCCTACCGCCTGGCCGAGGCGCGGGGGAGGGTGTGGGTGCCCTACAAGCACGTGGACGAGGGCTCTCTCACCGTGACCGCCGCCGGCCCGCCCGGCTCCTCCTACCAGGCGGGGCAGAGGGTGGTGGCCGAGATGGCCGTGATGAGCAAGTCCAAGCTGAACGGCGTCTCCATCGAGGAGTGCACCGGCCGCTTCGGCGCGGACGCGGGCCGCCTCTACACTCTCTTCATCGGTCCCCCGGAGCGCGACAAGGAGTGGCGCGACGACGGGCTCATCGGGGTCCACCGCTTCCTCCAGCGCCTGTGGACCACCGCCTCGGAGCGCGTCGAGGCCTGGCGCGGGGCCGAGCCCTTCCGCCCAGGGGGAAACGGATCGGTCCTCTCCCCCCCGGGGCGCAGGCTCCGCCGCGACGCCCACACCGCCCTCAAGCACGTCACCGAGGTGTACGAGCGATCCTTCGCGTTCAACACCGCCGTGGCGCGCATCATGGAGCTCGCCACCTCGCTGCGGAACGAGGCGGGGGCCGAGGCCTCCGCCCAGCGCGAGGCGGCCGAGATCCTCCTCTTCTGCCTCGCCCCAATGGCTCCACACGCCGCCGAGGAGCTCTGGGCCGAGCTCGGCGCGGGGACGGGGAAGGGGAGCATCTTCCGCGAGAGCTGGCCCCGGGTGGACGAGGGGGCCATCGCCGCCGAGGAGAAGGAGTTCGCCGTCCAGGTGAACGGCAAGACCCGCCGCACCTTCACCGCCCTCCCGGACGCCCCCGAGGAGGAGCTCAAGGAGAAGGCCAGCGCCGCCGCCGCCTCCTTCCTCCAGGGGAAGCAGGTGGTCAAGCACATCGTCGTCCCCGGCAGGCTCGTCAACATCATCGTCAAGGGCTAGGCCGCCTCCCCCGCCGGCGCGGTCGGACCAGCGGGAGGCTTTTCATGGGCTTTTCCCGTTAATTCCCGTTATTAAGCGTTACAACCTCCATCCTCGGCCCTGGCCGGACGCGCCCTCTGCGCATCATGGGTCTTTCTGGTTCACTATCCGTCATTAGGGTCCTCGCCCGTTTCTCCTCCTCCTCGTGGCCCGGCCGCCCCCCTTTTGATGGGCTTTTTCCCTCAATATCCCTCAATATCCGCGACGGGGCCTCCCTTCCGTGCCATTTCGCGGCTCTCCGTAGGGGCGAACCTCGTGTTCGCCACCCTCCTCTGTTCCGTAGGGGCGATGACAAGCATCGCCCCTACGGACGAACCCGTCCCCGATCCCCGGGGCGGGCGCCCGCCCACGGGGCAAGATAGGTCCCGAAGGCGGAAAGTCCGTTACCGCAATTTCCGTCAATTTCGCGCACCTTCATGCTTCCGGGGGATTTTTCGGGGAGGCGCTCGGCCGGGGAAAACCGGACTTGCATCCCCGGGGGCCGGGGCTATGATGGAAGGCCCTTCGGGGCGTCCTCTTTTTCACCGGCCGGGGAGGGAACGAATGCCCAAGTACGTCATCGAGCGCGAGATCCCGGGCGCGGGCGGCTGGCCCGCCGAGAAGATGCGGGCCGTGGCCCGCAAGTCCAACGAAATCATCGCCGGGATGAAGGGCAGGGTGCAGTGGCAGCACAGCTACGTGGTGGGGGACAAGATCTACTGCGTCTACATCGCCGAGAGCGAGGCGGCCATCCGGGAGCACGCGAAGCAGGGCGGCTTCCCCGCCAACCGCATCGAGGAGATCAGGACCGTCATCGACCCCACCACGGCGGAATGAGGAGGGAAGCCATGGCGAGAGGCCGCCCCATCAGCAAGACCGAGCATGACGCCTTGGTCCAGCGCCTCCGGGACTGGATCCGGCAGGAGCAGGGCCGGGGCGTCCCGATGGAGAACATCCTCATGGCCTGCGCGGAGTGCGGCCTCATCCCCCTGCCCGAGGAGGACGAGGAGAAAGAGCCCGAGGTGACGGACTGAGGGGGAATCCGCTGTTTTGCGGCGAGTTCATCCGCGGGGCCGGCCGACCGGCCGCTTTTTTTTGGGGGGGGCCGACGATTGCCCTGGCCGTCATTCCGAGCGAAGCGAAGAATCTCGGTGTTGTCTTTCAACCTTATCCACGAAACCGATACCCTTCGCGAAGGGCTCAGGGTGACATCGCGGGTCCCAGGCTGTGCATGCAATGTAGGGGCGTTCAATTGAACGCCCCTACGGGTGGACAGGTATTCCGTAGGGGCGAGGCATGCCTCGCCCCTACAGGCTCCGGGCCGGCCGCCCCGTGGCCGAATGCCGCGGCGGATGGGGAGGCCTTGCCTTAAGATTTCTTCTGGCTGGCCAGACGATTCGCTCCCTGGAAAATTTCGACGAGAAAGTCGGTCCTCCGAAGATTGCGCGAGAGCTGCTTGGCGAGAGTCTTCAGCACCTTCTCCCGGAGGCCCATCGTCCCCGCCTCGAAGAAGGCTTGAGGCACGACCAGCAGCGTCGTATCCGTTTCCGTCCACGCGTTCCCGCTGCGGGAGGTGCTCTCGAGGAGCGCCATCTCGCCGAAAGTCTCGCCAGGCCTCACCCGCACCTCGCGCGTTTCCTCGTCGCCGGGCTCGATCACGACGGAGCCGCCGACGACGACGTAGAACTCCTTCGCCGCCTCCCCCTTCGAGAAAATGACATGCAGCGGCCGGAGCCTCCTCACCGCGCAAAAGCGCAGGAACTCGGCCACTTCCTCCTCATTCATGTCCGAGAAGAAGGGGCATGTCCGCATCAAGACCCTGCGGAGGACGTGTTGAAGTTCATCCTTGCCGGGACGGAGGCCTTTCGACGCGGGTTTTTGCGCCCGGGAAGCCGCGTCCTTCTCCCCATTGTCGGGCAGCGTCCTGATCTGAAGGTGCGGAGGAGAGGTTTTTAGGGTTTTCAGGTGGGTGGCACCCATGGCCCCGGCTCCCAGGAGACTTGCGGCCCCAAGACAGGCGGCAGAATGAGGGGAGAAGGCTGTTCACCCCACACATCACACAAAACCGCGGAACTCCGGGAAAATTTCCGCCCAAGTGTGAGCCGGCACACACGAATGGCCGGACGAGGAGCCTAATCCCCGTTCTTTTTCCCGGGAGTCATCCCGAACAAGGCGAGGAGCCTGCCTCCAAATACCTAAAGGCGGATTCCCCGGGCCTGCGGCCCTCGGAATGACGTCTGATGTCTCTCGATTCTGGGTTTCCCCTACCCGATCACCGCGATCGCGTTCACCTCGATCAGGCACCTGGGGTCCGTCGCCAGCCGCACCACCTGCAGGGTGGTGGTGGCGGGGCGGTGCTCGCCCAGGAACTCCTTGCGCACGGCCCCCGCCTCGGCGTGGCCCTCCATGGTGGTCATGAAGGTCTGGAGGAAGACCACGTCCCGGAAGGTGGCGCCCACGGCCTCCAGGCTCCTCTTCAGGTTCTCGAGGGCCATGCGGGTCTGGGCGGGGAGGTCCCGGGGGAGGGTGTCGAACTCCTCGGGCCGGTGGGGGTGATGGTGGTAGGGGGGCGCGGCGGTCACCCCCGCGAAGTAGACGGTGGTTCCGCCCGTGGCCTTGACCGCCATGGAGTAGGGCGTCCAGACGTCCAGGTGGTTCGGCCAGTCCACGCATTCGATGGTCTTGGGCATGAGGGGCTCCTTACGGGTGTGGAAATCCCGATTGATGTGGCTGCTTTTCCCCTCTCCCAGGGGGAGAGGGGGCATCGTCGTGCTCCTCGGGGGCGAGGCGAACGATCCGCCGCCCGTAGGGGCGGTTCGCGAACCGCCCCTGCAATCGGATGCGGCCGCAGGCTCTGTAGGGGCGACCGGCCGGTCGCCCCTACAGATTCAAACACGCCACGTCCGCAGGGGCGTGTTTGAAACCCGCTCTCTTGCCCTGTTTGTCCCCCTCCCTCCGGGAGGTCGGGCCCGCATGGGCCCGAGGGGGGAGGGAATTCTCTCCGAGGGATCTCCTCCGCTGTGCAACCGGGTACATGGATGACAGATCAGACCGGGCACATGGGTGACACTTTACTCCACCGGTTCTTGGGTCCTCCCCGGAGGGGGAGGGAGGACGCAGGCATGGAACGTCAGGGAGCGGGTTTAAAACCTGCGGCCGCACCGGCAGAGACGGACGCCCTGTCCCCCTCTACCCCGTGATCCCCTCCAGGGAGATGCTCTTGCCGTTCAGCTCGACCGTGCTGGTCAAGGGCACGGCGGTCCGCACCATCTTCTCGGCGTAGCAGCCCTGCTTGGCGAGCCGGATGAGGCGCAGCACCCGGTCCTCGGGCTCGCCGGACTCCACCTTGAAGTGGGTGCGCACGGCCGTGCAGCCCGAGTCCACCGTGCCCTTGAGGACGGAGCCCCGGAGGAAGTAGTCGAACTCCACCCGGCAGCTCGCCTTGCGGAAGGGGGTCTTGGTCATGTGGGCGTACCGCCCAAGCTGGGTGAGCAGTCAGAAGCCCACCCCCATGGCCACGTAGGTGAGGGGCTGGGGGTGGCGGTCCTGGCCGCCGATGCGGGGCGGCTCGTCGCAGAAGACCTCGAAGTGGCGGTAACGGCCCACCTTGAGCTGGCCCTCCCCCTGGGTCTCGGTCTCGGCGACCATGGTGATCTCGTAGCCCTGGGGCGGGAGCTCGGGCTTGTCGATGGAGCGCTCGCCGGGGACGGCGCTCTCGTTCCAGGGATATTTCGGGCTCTCGATCATGCGTCCTCTCCTCGCGGATGTGGAATGTCCTGCGGGGAGGATACCGGGCTTCCGCCGGGCTTCCAAGGCGGGCCGCCCCTCCCGCCTGCGCGGGCCGAAGCCCGCTCCCGCCTTCGCGAAGCCCGCTTCGGCGGGCGAAGGAAGGTCGGCGGGCGGAGGAAGGTCGGCGGGCGAAGGCCCGGAGGCCGCGCCATGAAAAATGGTTTGCAGTTCCCCTCCCCCTCCGGGGGAGGGCAGGGTGGGGGAGCAGCCATCCGGGCGCCCCTCCCCCCTCGGGCCCATGCGGGCCCGACCTCCCGGGGGGAGGGGGGAAGCGTCATTGGATTTAACCGGCAGCCGTTTTCCCAAGAGGCGGGCCGCCCCTCCCGGAGGAGGGGCGGGCACGAAGAAGGTCAGGCGGAGAGGGCCTCCTTGCCGGCGGCCCGGCGGAAGAGGTAGACGCACCCCAGCAGGATGAAGGTCTGGATGACCGAGAGGGTGCAGGTGAGGGCTTCGTTCTCGTACTCCTGCAGGTAGTAGATGCCCACCGAGAGGGTCTCGGTGCCCGCGGTGTAGAGGATGAGCGACATCGGCAGCTCGCGGATGAAGATGAGGAACATGAGAATCCAGCCCGCGAAGATTCCGGGCTTGAGGAGGGGGAGGGTGATGCGCCGCATGGTCGTCACCCAGGAGGCCCCGGCCATCCGGGAGCTCTGCTCGAGCTCCTCCGAGACGGCCAGCATGACCGAGGCCACATTGCGCTGCCCGTAGGGGAAGAAGCGCGTCACATAGCCCAGCAGGATGATCCAGATGGTCGCGTAGATGGGGGTCTTGATGTAGGTGATGAGGACCCCCACCGCGATGACGATGCCCGGGAAGCCCACGGGGATGGCGGAGAGGAAGTCCAGCAGGGCGGAGAAGCGCCCGCGCAGGCGGTGGATCTGGAAAGAGACCACGATGCCCAGGATCATGGCCAGGGAGGCCCCGGCCAGGGAGAGGATGAGGCTGTTGAGGAGGCCGTTGGTCACGGGCTTGAAGCTGATCGGCGACCAGATGAAGAGCACCCGCTGGTAGTTCCAGAAGGAAAATTCCGACGGGATGATCTTCCCCGTCCAGATCCGGTGGAGGCTCACCACGAAGAGGGAGAGGATGGGGAGGATGACCGCGATGAAGATATAGAGGGCGTTCCAGCCGAAGGCGGCCCACTTCCAGCGGCCCAGGTCGATGAGGTTGGGCCGGAAGCCCTTGCCCGTCACGGTGGTGAACTCGCGCGGCGCGATGATGCGCCGCTGCACCCAGATGAAGGCCGCCGTGATGGCGCCGAGCGTCATGCTCATGGCCGCGCCCATCTGGTAGTTCGCCTGGTCGCCCACGGCCTTGGTGAAGATTTGGGTGGTGAGGGTTTCCCAGCCGTAGGGGGTGCCCAGCTTGAAGGGGACGCCGAACTCCCCCGCGCTCGTCACGAAGACGATGATCGCGCCCGAGAGGATGCCCGGCAGGGCGAGCGGGAGGGTGACGGTGAGGGTGGTCCGCAGGAGGCCCGCGCCCGTGGTTCGCGCGCTGTCCTCGAGGGAGGGGTCCATCCGCCGCAGCGAGCCCACCACGAAGAGGTAGACCAGCGGCGTGAAGAAAATCCCCGTCACCCACATGATGCCGAAGAGGTTGTTGACGTTGAAGATGGCCCCCTGGATGCCGAGGAGGTCGCTGGCCAGGAAGTTGAGGAGGCCGATCTGGGAAGAGGCCAGGTTGTGCCATGCGATGGCGCCCACGAAGGGGCTGAGGAAGAAGGGGATGAGGTTCAGCGCCTCCAGCCTTTCGCGCCAGGGGCAGTTCGTGCGGGCGTTGATCCAGGCGAGGGCGACTCCCATGAAGGTGGCCAGCAGGGTGGTGCCGGAGCTGATGACGAGGGTGTTGAGGAAGGCCCTCCGGATGACGTGGCCCCGGACCATCTCGCGGTAGTTGCCGAAGCCCCATTCGGTGTCGAAGCCGAGCTCATCCGGCACCAGGAAGCTGTTCACGACGAGGGAGGCGAGGGGAAGCACCACCATGGCCGTCACGAAAAGGCTGACCAGGGAGGTGATCGCCGTTTCGGGGCGGAGGAGGCCCCTCCACCTGCGGAGCTGGAGGGCTGTCCCCCGGGCGCTCAAGATGGCCATCGGTTCCCTTTGGAGAGGAGTCCCGCCGGGGGGGTAATTCCCCCCGGCGGGATGTTCACGCGCCGAGACGATCCCCTACCGGAAGACCTCTTGCCATTCCTCCTGCATCTTCTTGAATTTCTTCGCGGCGCCGAGCTGGTCCTTGATGGGCAGGAGCTTCACCTTGTTGAAATCGATCATGTGCGCCTTCACGGACGCCGGGGGCTCGTAGTCCTTGAGCATGGTGTAGTAGCTGACCTCCTCCTCGGCCACGATGTCCGCCGCCTCCTTGGTCAGGAGGAAGTCCAGCCACAGCTTGGCCGCGTTGGGGTGCTTCGCCCCCTTGATGACGCCGGCCT
This sequence comes from Candidatus Tectomicrobia bacterium, assembly GCA_016192135.1. Lineage (NCBI taxonomy): Bacteria > Pseudomonadati > Candidatus Tectimicrobiota > Candidatus Tectimicrobiota bacterium. Next base: position 71,355 of record JACPUR010000035.1, read on the forward strand.
GCTGGCCGAAGAGCACCATGCCCTCCTTATACGAACCCCACTTCAGGCTCTTGGCCAGATCGGGCTTCTCCTTGATCTTCTGGAGGGCCCGCCCCGAGAGGTTCCACATGTCCACGGCCCGCTCGCAGTTGACGACCTGCTGCATCTTCGCCTCGGTGCGGAAGGCCACGAGAGGGTCGAGGGCCTTGAGCTTCTTCCACATGGCCTTGACGTCGTAGCCGTTCTCCATCAACCCGATGGTCGTCAGCGAATAGGACTGGCTCTTCGTGACGTCGCTCGCCAGCACCTTCCCCTTCAGCTTGGGGTTGTCGATGATGTCGGCGTAGGAGGTGATGTTCACGCCCTCCATGCCAGGGCAGGAGACGTTCCAGACGGGCTGGAAGGTATAGGAGTAGGGGGCGATGAAGCGGGGGTAGTCCACGAAGATCCCCGCCTTCTTCCAGTTCTCCTCGTGCTTCTTCCAGTGGCCGCTGTCCAGGGGGAGAAAGGCGCCCTGCTTGGCGGCGCCGGCGAAGAAGCCGGGCGAGGCGACCGAGACGACGTCGAAGCTGTACTTGCCCGCCTTGATCTCCTGGCGCGCCATGGACACGGTGGGGCCCGTTCCCTTGAGGATGTGGTTCACCTTGAAGCCGCTGCCCAGGTTGTAATGCTTGAGGAACGCGGGCCCTAGGCGCCGCATCGTGTCGTCCTTCCAGGAGGTTTCCAGGAAGATGACCTGTCCTTCCTTCTTGGCGAGCGGGATGAGCTTCTTCTCCTGGGGCGTGATTTCGGTGGCGCCCCACGCGGGCGCGGCGAGCGCCAGCAGCAGGACGGCGGAATGGATGGAACGATGCGCGGTCCACTTCATGCGTGCACCCTCCTCTCCCCAGCGCGGGAGACATCCGCCCGGAAACCCGATGCCCGCTCCTTTCCCCGGCGGAGAGAAAAAAGCGGCTCAATGAAAGGACGAAGAAATTATGACCTTTTCTTCCGAAATTTGGAAGATTCGAAGGCCCCCGGAAGGAGTTTTTTGTTATGTCAAGTAAAAACAAGGTGTTATTGAATTCGCGAGGAGCCGGAAAAGGCCGGGCGGCCCCCTCAGGCGACCAGAGCCTCGCGGCCCGCGGCCTTGCGGAAGAGAAAGACGCAGCCCAGCAGGATGAGGGTTTGGACGACGGAGAGGGCGCAGGTGACGGACTCGTTCTTGTACTCCTGGAGGTAGTAGATGCCCACCGAGAGGGTTTCGGTCCCTGTCGTGTGGAGGATGAGCGACATCGGCAGTTCGCGGATGAAGATGAGGAACAGGAGCAGCCATCCCGCGAAAATGCCCGGCTTGAGCAACGGGACGGTGATGCGCCTGAGCGTCGTGGTCCAGGAGGCGCCGGAGAGGCGGGAGCTCTGCTCGAGCTCCTCCGAGACGGCCAGCATGACGGAAGCCACGTTGCGCTGTCCATAGGGGAAAAAGCGCGTCACGTAGCCCAGCAGGAGTATCCACATGGTCGCGTAGATGGGCGTCTTGATGTAGGTGAGGAGCACCCCCACCGCGATCACGATGCCCGGGAAGCCCACGGGCAGGGCGCACAGGAAGTCCAGCGCGCCGGCAAAGCGGCCGCGCCGGCGGTGGATCTGGAACGAGATCACGATCGAGAGGACCATCCCGATCGTGGCGCCGCTGATCGCGAGGATGAAGCTGTTGATGATCCCGTTCGTCGCGGGCTTGATGCTTTCCGGCGACCAGAAGAAGAGGACCAGCTCGTAATTGATGGAGGAGAAATCGGCCGGAATGATCTTGCCTATCCAGACGCGGTGGAGGCTCACCAGGAAGATGCTGATGACGGGCAGGACCACCGCGATGAGGATGTAGAGGACGTTCAGGCCGAAGGCGAGCCATTTCCAGCGGCCCAGGTCCACGACGGTGGGACGGAAGCCCTTTCCCGTCACGGTGGTGAACTCCCGCGGCGCGATGATCCGCCGCTGCACCCAGATGAAGGCCGCCGTGACGACCCCCAGCGTCATGCTCATGGCCGCGCCCATGTAGCTGTTCGCCTGGTCGCCCACGGCCTTGGTGAAGATTTGGGTGGTGAGGGTTTCCCAGCCGTAGGGGGCCCCGAGCTTGAAGGGCACCCCGAACTCCCCCGCGCTCGTGACGAAGACGATGATCGTACCCGAGAGGATGCCCGGCAAGGCGAGCGGGAGCGTCACGGTGAGGGTGGTGCGCATGAGGCCCGCCCCCGCCGTGCGGGCGCTGTCCTCGAGGGAGGGGTCCATCCGCCGCAGCGAGCCCACCACGAAGAGGTAGACCAGGGGGGTGAAGAATATTCCCGTCACCCACATGATGCCGAAGAGGTTGTTCACGTTGAAGAGAGCCCCCTCGACCCCCAGGAAATCCCACGCCAAATGGTTGAGCATGCCGACCTGAGGGGAGGCCAGGTTGTGCCAGGCGATCGCCCCCACGAAGGGACTCAGGAAGAAAGGGATGAGGTTCAGGGGCTCGAGCTTTTCGCGCCAGGGGCAGTTCGTGCGGGCGTTGACCCAGGCGAGGGAGACGCCCAGGAAGGTGGCCAGCATGGTCGAGCCGGTGCTGACGAAGAGGGTGTTGAGCAGGGCCTTGCGGATGACGTGGCCCTGGAACATTTCCCGGTAGTTGGCCAGGCCCCACTCTGTCCCGAAGCCCAGGTCGTCGAGCACCAGGAAGCTGCTCACCACGAGGGCGAGGAGCGGGAGCAGCACCATGGCCGCGACGAGCAGGCTGACGGCCGTGTTCGTCACCGTCTCCACGGTGAGGAGGTTCCGCCATCCCTGCAACCGTGCGGCGGCTTGCGTCGTGCTCAGGGTGGTCATGGGCACCTGCCGCCAAGGGCTCCCCGGGGCGAGGCGGCCCGGAAGGCCGCCTCGCCCCGGGGTCGCCACGAGAGGCTTTCTCTTCCTACTGGAATATCTTCTGCCACTCCGCGTGCATCGCCTTGAACTTCTTCGCCGCCGCGGTTTGATCCTTGATGGGGAGTATCTTCACCTTGTCGAAGTCGATCATGTACTTGCGGACGGACTCGGGCGGCTTGTAACCCTTGAGCATGGTGTAGAAGCTCACCTCCCCCTCGGCCACGATGTCCGCCGCCTCCTTGGTCAGGAGGAAGTCGAGGAACAGCTTGCCCGCGTTCGGGTGCTTCGCCCCCTTGATGACGCCGGCTTGCTGGCCGAAAAGGACCATACCCTCCTTATAAGTCCCCCATTTCAGCCCTTTCTCCAGTTCGGGCTTCTCGCGGATCTTCTGGAGGGCGCGGCCCGAGAGGTTCCACATGTCCACCGGACGCTCGCAGTTGATGACGAACTGCATCTTCGCCTCGGTGCGGAAGGCCACGAGAGGATCGAGCGCCTTGAGCTTGGGCCACATCCCCTTGATATCGATGCCGTTCTCGATCAGCCCGATGGTCGTGAGCGAGTACGAGGTGCTCTTCGTGACGTCGCTGACGAGGACCTTGCCCTTGAGCTTGGGGTTGTCCGTGATATCGGCATAGGAGGTGATGTTCACCCCCTCCATGCCGGGGCAGGCCGTGTTCCAGACGGGCTGAAAGGTGTAGGAGTAGGGGGAGACGAAATGGGGATAGTCATAGTATATCCCCGCTTTCTTCCAATTCTCTTCATGGTTCTTCACGTGGCCGCTGTCCAGGGGCAGGAAGGCCCCCGCCTTGGCGGCGCCGATGAAGAAGCCCGCCGAGGCGACCGAGATGACATCGAAGGTGAACTTGCCCGCCCGGATCTCCTGGCGCGCCTGGGAGACGGTGGGGCCCGTCCCCTTCTGGATGGGAACTACCTTGAAGCCGCTTCCCAGCCCGTAGCGCTTGACGAAGGACTCCCCCAGCTTCTGCATCGTGTCGTTGTTGAAAGATGTCTGGAGGTAAACGACGGAGCCTTCCTTCTTGGCGAGCGGAATGAGCTTCTTCTCCTGCGGCGTGATCTCGGTGGCGCCGAAGGCGGGCGAGAGAGCCAGCAGCGCGCCCAGCGGCAGGGAAAGGGAGAGGGCTCTCATTTTCCGGTTCATGTCGTCGCTCCTTCTCCGGCAGTCGGTGGGAAATTCTTCTTCGCCCATTGGTGCAAAGCACCACCGGTGGACGGCGGCTTCGGCCCATCTGGGGCGGCGGACGCTCTGTATGAACGATGAGTTCAATATGCACGGGAAGGTCTTTGCCCGCAAACGGCAAAAAAATCCCCCTCCCGGGAAGGGAGGGGGAGGAAGTCCTTGGGGCCGGGCGCGCCGCTACTTGCCCATGAAGGGTTGGAGCTTCGCCATGGTTTCCTTGTCGGCGCGGCCCGTCGTCTTGAGCCCGTTCTTCTTCTGGAAGGCGCGGAGGGCACTGCGCGTCTTGCGGCCCATGACCCCGTCGGCCGGGCCGGGGTCCTCGCCCGCCTTCTTCAAGGCCGCCTGAAGGGTCATCACCTCGGGGTTGCTCTTCTTGGCGGCGTTCCGGGCGCGGGCCGGCGCCTTCTTCTGCATCTTATCTTGGGCCTTGGGGGCGGCGGGCTTCTCCTGCTGCACCGAAGGAGCGCCCTCCTGAGGCTTCTCCTGCGCCTGCGCGAATCCGGCGAGAGCGATGGCGGCGGCGAAGACGGCTGCGGTTGAAACTGAAGCCAGGCGAACGTGTTTCATGGCGGAATACATCTCCATTAGCGGCGAGTAAGGGGCATGCGGTTTCTTCCGGAAGGCGCGAGGGCCCGGGGGCGGGCGCTCGAAGTTCCAGGCCGAGCCACGAACGCGGATGGACATTCCCTCCGGCCGCATCTGACGCCGAACTCCTAGCGGCGGCCCCGCCGCGGGCGCGCCCGGGGGCGCAGAGCCCGCGGACGGCAGTCGAATCTCCTCATTCTACTTCAACAACGAAAGGGCGCGCGGGGAAAAATTGCATGATTTCACCTGAAACCGGAAGGCATTATCATTACCTCCCTCCATCGCTTCGCTCCCTCCCCCCCAGGGAGCGGAAGGGTTTGCGCTCTCCCCCTGTTTTTCAGGGTCCCCAAACTGGCCCGCCAGTTTGGGAGGAGGGGGGAGCTTTTGGGGGGTGGTGTTGAGGTGGATAGACATTCCACATCCGGCGAAGCCGGCCCGGCCGCCGCCCGGCCTCGCCGCAAGGGAGGGGAGACGATGGGGCTGAGAATCGCGGTTGCGGCCGTGCTCCTGGCGCTGGGAGCCGCCGCCGGGGGTGAGGCAGGTGCGGCGAAGGTGGAGATGCAGTCTTACCCCGTGCCCAAGGGTGCCCATCCGCACGATGTGGCCCCCGCCGCCGGTGGCGGGGTCTGGTACACCGCCCAGCACCAGGGGGCCCTGGGCTGGCTCGACCCGAAGACGGGCAGGACCGAGCACATCCCCCTCGGCGGGGGGTCCGCACCCCACGGGGTGATCGTCGGGCCGGACGGCGCTCCCTGGGTCACCGACAGCGGCCTGAACGCCATCGTGCGGGTAGACCCCAAGACGCGCGCGGTGAAGCGCTACCCGCTCGCCGGCCGGGGCTACGCCAACCTGAACACCGCCGCCTTCGACGGCCGGGGCGTCCTCTGGTTCACGGGCCAGAACGGGGTGTACGGCAGCGTCGACCCCAGGACGGGGCAGGTGAAGGTCTATGACGCGCCCAAGGGGCGCGGCCCCTACGGCATCGCCGCGACGCCGGACGGCTCCGTCTACTACGTCTCGCTGGCGGGGAGCTATCTCGCCCGCATCGATACCGGGACGGGCGCGGCCGAGGTGATCGAGCCCCCGACGCCGGAGCAGGGGGCGCGGCGGGTATGGTCCGATTCCAAGGGGAGGCTCTGGATCAGTGAGTGGAACAGCGGGAACGTGAGCCGCTTCGACCCGAAGACGAAGGGGTGGAAGGTGTGGAAACTCCCGGGCGAGAGCCCGCGCGCCTATTCGGTCTACGTGGACGAAAGGGACATCGTCTGGCTCACCGACTTCTCGGCCAACGCCGTCGTCCGCTTCGATCCGGAGACGGAGAAATTCCAGGCCTTCCCGAGCCCGCGCCCCGGGGCGCGCGTCCGCCAGATGCTGGGCCGCCCGGGGGAGGTGTGGGCGCCCGAGTCGGGGACGGATCACCTCGTCGTCCTGCGGACCCGGTGAGTGGGGTCCGAAATTCGCATGCGGAAAGCGCTTGCAGAGCGGACGAGATGAGGGCATATTTCGGATAGAAACGTCCGGTATATGGAGACATGCCCATGCCCCCATCCGACAAGCAGGCCCTCGAATCTTGCTGCCCCTACCGGGAGGACTCCGAGGAAGAAGGAATCCTCTGCTTCGACCCCTGGCTGGACGAGTACGCCAAGCCTCCCGAGAACATCATCGAGGGCTGGTGCAAGGGCGACCATCTGCACTGTCCCGTCTACACGGGCTTCCAGCGGAGCGTGGCGCTCCGGACCGGGGGCCAGCTTCCCTAGCCCGCTCCTGCCAGGAGGCCGTCATGATCCCGGGTCCGGAGGCGTTCGAGGCGGCGCGGGAGCCGGCGAACCGGATGAACCTGGGTTGCCCCTTCCGGGTGGACTTCCCGGGAGAGGGGTTCCTTTGCTTCGAGCCCATGGGGCGGACGCTGCGGCCCCCGGTGGATGACGCTTGGTGCGGCCGGGACCCGCTCCGATGCCCCGCTTGCCAAGCCTCCCTGCAGGCCCTCCGGATGATGCTGCTGCGGCGCTGCGCCTGATCGATTCCCCTACTCCGCCAGCATCCGCACCGGCAGGAGCGTCTTGCGCAGGCGGAATTTCACCACCGAGTGGCGCTCGATGTGCGCCATCGCCTCCTCGACCGAGTCCGTGACGAGGATGAGGTCGAGGTCCGTGGGCGAGATGGTTCCCTCTCCCGCCATCTCCTTGAGGAGCCCGAGAAGGGGCTCCCAGTAGTGCCGCCCCATCAGGACGATGGGGAAGTCCTGGATCTTCCCGCACTGGATCAGGGTATACGCCTCGAACAGCTCGTCCAGCGTCCCGATGCCGCCCGGCATCACGACGAAGGCGTAGGAGTACTTGAAAAGGAAGACCTTCCGGATGAAGAAGTAGCGGATGGTCACCCAGTGGTCGAGGTAGGCGTTCGGCTTCTGCTCGTGGGGGAGCTGGACGTTGCATCCGACCGAGCGGCCGCCGCCTTCCTTGGCCCCCCGGTTGGCGGCCTCCATGAGACCGCTCCCGCCCCCCGTCATCACCGTGAAGCCCAGCTTCACGATCTCGCGGCCCACCTCGCGCGCCAGCTCATAGTAGGGGTGCCCCTCCTGGATGCGGGCCGAGCCGAAGACCGTCACGCAAGGGCCCAGGAAATGGAGCTTTCGGAGCCCCCGCACGAACTCCAACGCCACGCGGAAAAGAAAGGCCGCCTCCCATTTCCGGGAGTGCGGCCCTTCGAGGAACGCCTTCTCGTCCAGCTTTTGGCCGTCTTGGGTGCCGAGCAACCCTTTCAACGGGCGCCTCCCGCGGGGCTACTTCCCGGCCCGCGCCTCCTGGATCAAGCCGGCGAGGTCCGCCTCCTCCATGGCGCCCGGGATGAGCTTCTTCCCGACGACGAAGGCCGGCGTCCCCCGGATGGCGAGCGCCTGCGCCAGGGCGAAGTTCTTCTGCAGGATCGCCTCGATCTCGGGCGCCGCCATGTCCTTCTTCAGTCGCTCGGAGTCGAGCCCCACCGAGGCCGCCGTCTCGAGAATCTCCGCCTCGCTGAACGAGCCCCCGCCCGACATGAGGGCGTTGTGGAAGGCGACGTACTTTCCCTGGGCGCGTGAGGCGAGGGCGGCCCGGGCCGCGAGGACCGAGGGCGGACCCAGGATGGGGAACTCCTTGTAGATGATGCGAACCTTGGCGTCCTTCTTGAGGACGTTCTCCACCGCCGGGTGCACCTTCCGGCAGTAGCCGCAGCGGTAGTCGAAGAACTCGACGATGGTCACGTCCCCCTGGGGATTCCCGCCCACGGGCGCCTCGGCGTCGTTGTAGAGCGGGCCCTGGTTCTGGCCGAGCGCCTGGTGCGCGGCCGCCGTCTGGGCGGCCTCCCGCTTTTGCTCGAGCGACGCGATGGCCTCGGCGATGACTTCGGGGTTCTTGAGGAGGTACTGGCGGACGATGCGCTCGACGTCCGCCTCGCCGCCCGGAGTCCCCGAGAGCCTCCAGACGAGCAGGGAGCCCAGGACGATCAGGATCACGAGGGTGGCGGCCGTGGTGAAGGTCAGGCGGTTCTTCATGGACGGGATTTTCCTCACTGGGGGAATGCGCGCCGCCCGCGGCGGCCGGATAGAGAATGGGCGGGGAAACCCCCGGAGTCAAGGCGGCGGCGGGCATGCTACAATGGCGGCTTCGCGGCCATGCCATCGGTCCAGCGGGAGGCGCCGCCTCTCAAGACAGGGGGAGGGTAGATATGCCCTGCTTCGTCAAGCGTGTCGGCCACATCGGTATCCACGTGAAGGACGTGGGGCGCTCGATCCAGTTCTACCGCGAGGTCCTCGGCCTGAAGCTCACGGGCAAGTGGGGCCCGCCCGACTTCCGCCGCCCCATCTGCTTCATGCGCTGCGGCGACATGCACCACGACCTCGTGTTCTTCGAGCTGGCGGAGGACGCGCGCAAGGCCGGCATCCCCCTCGGCGACTCCGAAAAGCGCACCCAGGCCGGGCTCCACCACATCGCCTTCGAGGCCCACGACCGGGAGACCTGGCTCGAGGCCCTCCAGCACGTCCGGGGAAAGGGCATCCAGCTCGTTTCGGGGCCCTACACCCACGGCCCCGAGGGCTCGGACGGGGACAGCTTCGTGGGCGGCAGCGGGAGCCACGCCTTCTACTTCCTCGACCCCGACGAGAACCGCATCGAGATCTACTGCTGGATGATGCGGGTCAGCCGGCCCAGCATCGCCGCGCCCGCGCCGGACCTGTAGGGAAAAACAAGCCTTCCGGGGCGGATATTCCCCGCAGGGGCGTTCAATCGGGCGCCCCTGCGCTTGCTCGTGCACGGAGAGATCCCGCATGCCCTCCGATTCCCCCCGCGTCTTTCCCGCCGGCGCCCTGCGCGGCTTGGTGGAGCGCCTGTTCGCGGCCGCGGGCTGCGGGCCGGAGGACGCGGCCGTGGCGGCCGACGTCCTGCTGGAGGCCGACCTGCGCGGCTACGGCACGCACGGCCTCCTCCGGCTGCCCATGATGATCCGGCGCATCCAGTCCGGCATGATCGACCCGAGGGCGCGCCCCCGGGTGACGGAGGAGCGCGAGGCCAGCGCCCTGGTGGACGCCGGCCGTGCGCTGGGCCCGGTGGGCGTCCTCTACGGGGCGCGCTTGGCCGCCCGCAAGGCCGCGCGCGCCGGCTGCTGCGCGGTCGGGGTGGTGAACGCCGACCACATCTGCATGGCGGGCTACTACGCCGAGCACATCGCCCGGGAGGGCCTGGCGGGCCTCCTGATGGGCGTGGTGCAGCCCCTGGTCCATCCGCTCGGGGGCGGCGAGCGCGTGCTGGGCACGAACCCCCTCGCCATCGCCCTTCCGGGTGAGGACGGCCGGCCCCTCCTCCTCGACTTCGCCACGAGCGAGATCGCCTTCGGCTCCGTCCTCCGGGCGAAGGCCCGGGGGGAGAGACTCCCGCCCGGGGCGGCCGTCGGGCCGGACGGCCGGCCCACGACCGATCCGGCCGAGGCGGCGGCGGGCGCGGTCGCCCCCTTCGGCGGGCACCGGGGCTACGGCCTGTCGCTCTTCATGGGGCTGCTGGCGGGCCCTCTCCTCGGGGCCAAGGTGGGGAAGCCCCTGGGCCAGGCCGTCCGCGAGGGGCGCTACGACAAGGGGGAGCTCCTCATCGCCATCGACCCCGCCGCCTTCGGCGACCCCGGGGAATTCCGCCGGGCCGCCGCCGTCCACATCCGGGAAGTGAAAGGCTCGCGAAAGGCGCCCGGGGCCCCGGAAATCCGCATCCCCGGCGAGCGCGGCTTCGCCGAGCGCGAACGCCGCCTGCGCGAGGGCGTTCCCATCGACGCGGCCGTCTGGGCGGAGGTCGCCTCCCTCGCCGGGGAGCTGAAAGTTTCTCTTCCCGGATAGCTTTCTCCGCTTCCCTCTTGAGAAGTACGCATCTCCCGGCGGATAATGCGCGCCGGTTCCCTTTCTTTAACTCGTTCGGCAGGGGCTCTCTGGAGGGTGACGGGCATGCGGCGCATGCGGTGGGCGGCACTGTGCGGGTTGGCGTTCTTGCTCTGGATGTTTTCCGTCCCGGCCTGGGGCCAGACGGCGGAGGAGTGGTTCCGCCGGGGGAGGGAGGCCACCTCGCCCGACGACCAGATCCGCTACTACACCGAGTATCTCCGCCTCCGCCCGGACGACTACGTCGGCTACAACAACCGGTGCATCGCCTACCGGGCGAAGAAGCTCACCGACCTCGCCCTGGCCGACTGCAACCGGTCGGTGCAGATGAAGTCCGACTTCGCCCTGGCCTACAACAACCGGGGCAACGTCTACCTGGACAAGGGGCAGTTCGACCTGGCCATCGCGGACTACTCCAGGTCCATCCAGCTGGACCGGAACTACGCCCTGGCCTACAACAACCGCGGCGTCGCCTACCACGACAAGAAGATGCACGACCTCGCGCTCTCCGATCTCACCGAGGCCATCCGGCTCGATGGCGGCAAGCCTCTCTACCACCGCAACCGCGGCCGCCTCCAGATCGACCGGAAGAACTATCCGGCGGCCATCGAGGATATGAACCGCGCCATCCAGATGGAGCCGGGCGAAGCCTACAACTTCTACCACCGGGGGCGCGCCCGCGAGCTGGCCAAGATGACCGACGAGGCCATCCAGGACTACACCCAGGCCATCCGCCTGAACCCCTCCGACACCTACTTCAACCGCAACCGCGGCTACCTGTACCTGGACAAGGAGCTGTACGACCTGGCCGTCGCGGATTACAACAAGCACCTGGGCGCCGTGCCGGACGACCACGTCTCCTTCAACAACCGGGCCGTCGCCTACGAGAACAAGGGGCAGATCGACCTCGCTCTCGCCGACTACGCCAAGGCCGCCCAGATCAACCCCAAGTACGCCCTCCCGCACCGCAACCGGGGGCGGATCTTCCAGGGCCGCAAGCAGTACGACCTGGCGGTCATCGAGTACACCAAGGCCTTCGAGCGCGACCCGAAGGACATCTCCTCCGTCCGCTGGCGCGCCCAGAGCTACAAGGCCATGAAGCGCTGGGAGGAGGCCCGGAACGATTTCGAGAAGGCCTACCAGGCCGATCCCGCGAGCGCCGCGGCCAACAACTCCCTCGCCTGGTTCCTCGCCACCTGCCCGGGGCCCGCCTCCTGCCGCAACGGCAAGCGCGCCGTCGAGCACGCCCTGAAGGCCGTGGGACTTGATTACAGTGCCTCCTACATGGACACCCTCGCCGCCGCCTACGCCGAGGACGGGCGGTGGGAGGACGCCGTGCGGACCCAGGAGCAGGCCGTCGCCATGCTGCGCCAGCAGAAGGCGAGCGAGAAGCGCATCGCCGACTACCAGACGCGCGCCGACCTCTTCAAGAAGAAGAAGCCCCACCGGGAGGCGGAGTGAAGGGAGGGGCTTGCGGCCCATGCGGAGGAGGGCTGGGCATGAAACGGCTTTGGCTCGTCATGCTGGCGGTTGCGGTCGTCGTGGGCGTTTCCGCCCCGGCCTGGGGCCAGACGGCGGAGGAGCTGTGGCGGAAGGCGCAGGAGACGCAGTCCTACGAGGCTCAGATCCGCTACTACACGGAATACATCCGCCTGAGGCCGGAAAGCTACGCTGCCTACACCAACCGGGGGAGCGCCTACGGACGCAGGGGTCTTTACGATCTTGCCGTTGCGGACCACACAAAGGCAATCCAGTTGAAGCCGGATTACATACTGGCTTACAGCAACCGGGCCGCGATGTACAAGAGGCTGAGGCTCCTGGACCTGGCTCTCGCGGACATCGCGAAAGTGCTCCAGAGGGAGCCGAATCATGTTTTCTCTCTCAGCAACCAGGCGGAAATCTATTTGATGAAGAAGCTTTACCTTCAGGCGCTCGCGGCGCAAGAGAAGGTGGTTCGGCTGGCGCCCGAGGACTCCGCGGCGAACAACTTCCTCGCCTGGTTCCTCGCCACCTGCCCCGGGCCGCCAAGCTGCCGGGACGGAAAACGCGCCGTGGAGATCGCCATCAAGTCGGTCCGCCTGAGGTGGGATGAGTACAACTTGGACACCCTGGCCGCGGCCTACGCCGAGGCGGGACGCTTCGAGGACGCCGTCAAGACCCAGCAGCAGGCCATCGACCTCCTCCGCCAGAAGAAGGCGGGCGAGGTACGCATCGCCAGTTATGAAAAGCGATTGAACCTTTACCTGCAGAGGAAGCCCTATAGGGACAACTAGTTTTGCATCCAGTCAGGAGGCCCCCGTGCCCCGGCCGCACTACGATGCCCCGCCCCGCGCGGGGGACACGATGATCCCCTACGGCCAAGAGCCATCGAGGCTCGCGGGCCCCCGCCCCGAGATGAAGAAGAACACCCGCCTCGTGGGCCACACGGACTTGGACGGCTGGGGGGACACCTTCCAGATCCAGGTGCGGGACGGGGTGGCCTACGTCGCCGCCTCGGGCGCCCTGGGCCACAACGGCATGACCGTCCTGGACGTCTCGGACCCCTCGAGGCCCCGGGTGGTCCACCGCATCGTGGACCGGCCGAGCGCCCGCACCCATAAGCTGCTCCTCGTCGAGGACGCCCTCTACACCAACAGCGAGAAGGTGCCCGGCATCGACGACCCCGAGGCCGTCGGGGGGATGCGTATCTTCGACCTCGGCGACCGCAGGAAGCCCCGCTTCGTGAACTGGATCGAGGGGGAGGGCCGGGGGGTCCACCGGCCCATCCACGACCGGGAGCGGAAGCTCCTCTACTGCTCGGCCTTCAAGGAGGGCTGCCGGGGCAAGGTGATGAACATCTACGACGTGCGCGACCCCTTCAAGCCCGAGCTCCTGAGCCAGTCCTGGATCGAGGGCCAGAACGAGGGGGCGGGGGAGAAGCCCTCGTGGGATTTCGAGCAGGTGGGCTGGGGCTGCTGGCTCCACGAGGCCAACCCCTGGGGGAACTACGCCACCTGCGGCTTCTGGAACGGGGGCATCGCCCTCTTCGACACCTCCGATCCCCGGCGGCCCCGGTTCCTCTGGCGCCACAACCCCCACGAGACCCACGGTTGGCCGGGCGCCTACCACACCTTCCTCGTGCCCCCGGGCGGGGAGTTCGCCGTGGTGACGACCGAGTGCGTCACCATGAACTGCGCCCACCCGCCCGCCTTCGTCACCTTCTACGACATGCGGAACCCGCTGCATCCGCTCCCCATCAGCACCTACCACCCCGCCGAGATCGACCCCGTCTCCATGCGCCCCCGGGACATGAGCTGGTGCGAGACGGGCGCCCGTTACGGGGCCCACAACGTCTGGCTCGACATGCGGCGCGACGACCTCGTCTACATCGTCTGGTACAACGGCGGCCTCCGCATCATCGACTGGTCCAACCCCTTCCGGCCCAAGGAAGCCGGTTACTACGTCCCCGCCGGGAACGCCGAGAAGTTCTGCCCCCAGTCCAACGACGTCTTCGTGGACCGCGCCACCGGCCTCGCCTATGTCGGCGACCGCTGGGGCCTGGGGATGCACATCGTCGAGTACACGGGCTAGACATTCCACGTAAGCCGTTCTTATAATTTCGGTTAATCTGGCGTTTCGTGTGCTGGGTGCTTGGAAACTCGTCTTCCGCTCCGCGCCAGAGGAGCGCGCGAAGGAGGCCGCTGATGGGGGGATGCGGTCCGGAGGTGAAGCAGACGGCGGAGCCTGCCCGGCGCCAGGAGCGCATGCTCAGGCGCGCCGAGCAGCTCGCCGGGATGGGGAGCTGGCACTGGGAGATCGGGACCAACACCCTCATCTGGTCGGACGAGCTCTGCCGGATCTACGGATTGGAGCCCGGAACCGCGCTCTCCTATGAGGTCTTCATCAACCGGATTCATCCCGACGACCGGGCCCGGGTCCACGCGGCCGTGGCCGCCGCGCTGGAATCGGGCAAGCCGTTCCGGCATCAGGAGCGGATCATCCGCCCCGACGGCCAGATGCGCGTGCTCGACTCCCAGGCCGAAGTGGAGCGGGACGAAGCCGACCGGCCGGTTTCGATGTTCGGGCTCTGCCGCGACATCACGGAGGAGGTGCGGGCGCGAGACGCCTTGCTGGAGAGGGAACGGCGGTTCGCCAAGCTGTTCCATGCCAGCCCGGTGGCCACGGCTCTCACCACCCTCGCGGAGGGCCGCTTCGTGGACGTCAACGCCCGGTTCCTGGACATCACCGGCTACAGCCGTGAGGAGCTCCTCGGCCTCGCCCCGCAGGTGCTGCGCCTTTGGTCCCCGCCGGAGGACCGCGAGGGGTTCCTGGCCAGGCTGCGCGAGGCGGGCACGCTCCGCGAGAGCACGGTGAGCTACTTGGACCGTACCGGCAACGAGCGCCGGGCGCTCGCTGCGGTGGAGCTGGTCGAGATCGACGGCGAAGACTGCCTGCTCACCCTGCTCTGGCGCACCTGAATGCGCCTTCCTGTGCGGCGCCGCCCGTTCATGAAGGAGTCTCTTTCAATCGGGCCGACCGAAAGGCTACTTCCTAATTCCCCTCCCTCCCCGCCGGCCGGTACATGAAGAGCGCGAGGAAGAAGCTGGCGCCCAGCCCCGCCAGGATGAAGCTGAAGGGGATGAGGTAGCTCCCCGTCCGGTCGAAGAGCAGCCCCGCCAGCGGCGGCCCGAGGGCCCCGCCCAGCCCGAAGGCGATCTCCAGCAGGCTCATCACCGCCCCGAAGGAGCGCCCCCCGAAGCTGTCCGCCGCCATGGCGGAGTGGCAGGTGCCCATCGCGCCCGTCCCGATCCCGTAGACCAGGGCGAAGAGCCAGGCCAGCCAGGCCGGGCTCCCCATCGGGGGGATGAGGAGGAGGAGGGCGAGGCCCGCCACCGAGATGGCGACGGCGATTGCCTGGGCCTGCTGGCGGCCGAGGCGGTCGCTCGCCCAGCCCAGCGTCATGCTCCCGATCATGCGGATGGCCCCCATCGAGCCGAAGATGAGGGCGGCGAAGGCGGTCGAGAAGCCCGCGTCCGTCAGGTAGAGGGCGAGCTGGCTCAGGACGGTGTTGTTGTTCACCCCGATGAAGAAGACGATGAGGGCTAGCGCCCAGAAGTTGCGCTCCCGCCGGACCGAGGCCAGTACCTGGCGCAGGGGGACGGAATGGCCCGGGGCGGGCGGGGCGGGGGTGCCCTCGCGGCGGGGCAGCCCGTCCAGGGACTGGCCCACGTCCTCGGGCCGGTCGCGCAGGAGGAGCCAGAGCACCGGGGCGAAGCCCGCCAGCACGAGGAGGCCGAAGGCTAGGTAGGCCGCCCGCCAGCCCGCCCCCGCGATCAGGCGCTCGATCGCGGGGATGAGGAGGAGGATGCCGATCCCGCTCCCCGAGAGGGCGATGCCCGTGGCGGCCCCCCGCTTGCGCTGGAACCAGCGGGGCATCATGGCGCTGTTCAGGGCGAAGCCGCTCATCGCCGCCCCAACTCCCAGGAAAAGGCCGGTGAAGACGTACACGTGCCAGAGGGAGGAGACGAAGAAGCCGAGGGCAAGCCCCATCCCCACCAGGGCCGATCCCCAGGGGACCACGGAGCGCGGGCCCTTCCGGTCGAAGAGGCTCCCGACGAAGGGGCAGATGAGGGCGTAGGTGGCGAGCATCAGGGCGTAGGCCCCGCCCAGCGCCCCCCGGCCCCAGCCGAACTCGGCGATGAGGGGCACCTGGTAGATGGCGAAGGAGAAGCGGGCCGTGATGGTGAAGGCCATGGTCCAGAACGCCAGGGCCACGATGACCCAGCCGTAGTAGAAGGGGAGGGTCAGGGGAGGGCGGCCGGGCACGGTGTCTCCTATGAAATCTCAATTCACGGCATCCGGCCCCGCCCCTCCCCCAATCCCTCCCCTTAACCAAGGGGAGGGATTGGGGGAGGGGCGAATCGTTCCGCGTGGTCTGTAGGGGCGGTTCGCGAACCGCCCCTATGGATGGCAGGGTGACCGCCGTTTCCTTGGGGATGCCCCGCCCCCGCTTGGGCCCACCCGGACGGCGGGCTATAATCCATCCGATCGGGCAGGATTTCCAGCCGGACAGGGGCGTTCCGTGGACCAGGCCACCCTCATCCAGAAGCTCACCGAGGCCGTGGGGGCCGACTACATCCACACCGACCCGGTGGCGCTCAGGGCCTACGACTGCGACGCCCTGACCATCTACAAGGGCCAGCCCTCGGCCGTCGTCCTCCCGGGGAGCACGGAGGAGGTCCAGCGGGTGGTGCGGCTGTGCCGGGAGGCGGGGGTGCCCCTCATCCCGAGGGGCGCGGGCACCTGCCTCTCGGGCGGAGCCACGCCCGCGCCGGGAGGCGTGCTGGCCGTCTTCGTGCGGATGAACCGTATCATCGAGATCGACTACGAGAACCGCCTCGCGCGCGTCCAGCCGGGGGTGGTGAACCTCCACCTCTCTCGCGAGACGCTGCCGCGCGGCTTCCACTACGCCCCCGATCCCTCCAGCCAGATGGCCTGCACCATCGGCGGGAACGCCGCCGAGAACTCGGGCGGCGCCCACTGCCTCAAGTACGGGATGACCACCAACCACATCCAGGGCATGACGGTGGTGCTGGGCTCGGGGGACGCCGTCCATCTGGGCGCCGACGGGGACGAGACCCCAGGGCTCGACCTGCGCGGCTTCTTCGTCGGCTCGGAGGGCACCTTCGCCGCCATCACCGAGCTGACCGTGCGCCTCACCCCGAACCCGGAGGGGGTGCGCACCATGCTCGCCTGCTTCAAGGAGGTGGGGGACGCCTGCCGCACCGTGAGCGAAGTGATCGCCGCCGGAGCCGTGCCCGCCGCGATGGAGCTCATGGACCGCTACACCATCGAGGCGGTCGAGAAGGTGATGCAGGCGGGCTATCCCCGGGACGCGGGTGCTGTCCTGCTGATCGAGCTGGACGGCCTGCCCTCCTCCATCCGGCCCCTCGAGAAGATCATCCGCGACATCTGCATGAAGAACGGCTGCGCCACCTTCCGGCTGGCCCAGAGCGAGGCCGAGCGCGAGAGCCTCTGGATGGGCCGCAAGAAGGCCTTCGGCGCCTTCGGGGCCATCGCCCCGGCCTACTACTGCCTGGACGGCACCGTGCCCCGCTCGAAGCTCGCCGAGGTGATCGACGAGTTCGACCGCATCGCCGCCCGCTACGGGCTTCGCATCACCAACGTCTTCCACGCCGGGGACGGCAGCCTCCATCCCAACGTCCTCTTCGACGACCGCGTGCCGGGCGAGACCGAGCGGGCCGTCGAGTGCGGGGCGGAGGTGCTGCGGGCCTGCATCCGGGCGGGCGGGGTGCTCTCCGGCGAGCACGGCATCGGCATCGAGAAAAAGCGCGAGATGCGCGACCAGTTCGACGCCGCGACCCTCGGCATCATGGAGCGGGCCCGGGAGGCCGTGGACCCGGACGGCATGTTCAACCCCGGGAAGATTCTGCCCGGAGGAGAGGTGGAGTTCCCCATCTGCGACGCCAGCCAAGGGGTGGCCCGCATGGCCGCCGCCTTCACCAAGTAGCCCGCATGGCCGCCTCGCTCGACGCCTTCGCCCGCGCCGTGGAGGCCGATACCGGCGACCCCTCCCTTCTCTCGGGGGATGGGACGGGCATGTACGTCCTGGGGGGCCGGATGCCCTTCCTCGTCGCCCGGCCCGCGAGCCACGAGGCGGTGCTGAGCGTCCTCGCCCGGGCCAGCGAGGGGAGCCTCGGCGTCGTCCCCTGGGGCGGGGGCACGAGCCGCAGGGCGGGCTATCCCCCCGAGCGGTACGACGTGGCCCTCTCGACCGAGCGCCTCTCGGCGGCGGTGGATTTTCTCTGCGACGACCTCACCGCCGTCGTCCAGCCCGGCATGACCATCGAGTCGCTGAACCGGCTCACCCGGCCCGAGGGGCAGACGGCGGGCCTCGATCCCGCGAACCCGGGGAAGGCCACGGTGGGCGGCACCGTCTTCGCCGAACGGTCGGGCCCCCAGCGCGTGCGCTGGGGGAGGGCGAGGGACCGGGTGATGCGGCTCAAGGTGGCGCTGCCGGACGGCTCCTCCCACACCTACGGCGCCCTGGTGGTGAAGAACGTGACGGGCTACGACATGAACCGCCTCCTGGCCGGTAGCTGGGGCACCCTCGCGGTGGCGACCGAGCTGGCCATCCGCCTCTACAAGGCGCCCGAGCGCTCGGGCGCGCGCGCGGCCGGCTTCGGCACCGCCGGGGAGGCCTTCCGGGCGGCGCGGCGCCTGATGGCCCTCCCGCTCCATCCCCTGTGGGTCGAGGTGCTGGACGCGGGGCGCATCGAGGCGCTGGGGGAGCGGTATTTCCTCCCGGGCCCCTGGTGCCTCGCCGCCGCCTTCGGGGACTTCGAGGAGGGCCTGGCCGAGGCGCTCCGCCGCTTCGAGGACCTCCTGGGCCGGGAGGGGGGCCGGGAGCTCGCCCGCCTGGACGAGGAGGAGACGGCCCGCCTGGGCGCCGCCCTGGCGGACCAGCCGGGCGGGGACTTCGCCCGCGAGGAGTCGCTCGCGGTGCGGGCCTCGGGCCGGGCGGACCAGCTCCCCCGCTTCGCCCGCGCGGCGGAGGAGGCGGCCGGGAAGGGCGGCTTCCGCCGCGCGGTCGCCGCCCACGCCGGGAGCGGGGTGCTCCGGGCCTGGCTCGCCCCCCGGGAGCGGGGCGTCGAGCCCCGGGCGGCCTGGGACGCCTTCGCCTCCCTCTGCCGGGCGGGGGCCGATCCGGCGGCGGGCCGGTTCGTCCACGTGCGACTCGACGGCGGCCCCACCTCCCTGCGGGAGCAGATTCCCGTCTGGGGGGAGGACGCCCTCGATCCCGCCGCGCTGGTCCTCATGCGCCGCTTGAAGCGCGAGTACGACCCGACCCGCACCCTGAGCCCCGGGCGGTTCGTGGGGCGGCTGTAGGAAAAAAGGGGACGAAGACTGAAGATGTCATTCCGAGGGCCGAAGGCCCGAGGAATCTGTTGTTGGTTCAAAAGCAGATTCCTCGCTGCGCTCGGAATGACATCGCACATGGAAGGGCGGTGGGATGTTGTGGTAGGGGCGAGGCTTGCTTCGCCCGTGCGGATGCGGATATGGCACACCTGATGTAGGAACGGTTCGCGAACCGCCCCTACAGATTCAAAATCAGGCGGGACAAATGGCAATAGCGACCGAGAGCAAAACGGCCGAGGCCTCCAACCCCCTCTCCGGCCCCCTGGGCCCGGACCGGGAGATGATCCAGCGCTGCATCCACTGCGGCCTGTGCACCACGAGCTGCCCGACCTTCGCCCTGCTGGGGAACGAGATGGACTCCCCGCGCGGGCGCATCTACCTCATGCGCATGGTGGTGGACGGGGAGATGGCGGTGAACGCCACGGTGCTGAAGCATCTCGACCGCTGCCTCGACTGCCGGGCCTGCGAGACGGCCTGTCCCTCGGGGGTGAAGTACGGCTCCCTGATCGAGGCGGCGCGCGAGGGGTTGGAGAAGGTGCGGGAGCGGCCTCTTGGGGTGCGGCTGCTGCGGCGCTTCCTTTTCCGGTGGCTCCTGCCGAACCGTGCCCTGCTCGCCTTCGCGGCGGCGGGGACGCGTCTCTACCAGCGCACCTTCCTGCGCCCGCTCCTGCTCGGACTCGGCCTGATCCCTGAGAAGCTCGCGCGCCTCGAGCCCATGATGCCCGAAGCGCCCCCCCTCTCCTCGATGCTCCCGCTCCCCTCGGAGATCCCGGCCATCGGGGAGGAGAGGACACGCGTGGCCTTCTTCGGGGGCTGCCTCCAGTCGGCCCTCTTCGGGGACGTGAACCGCGCCGCCGTGCGGGCCCTCGCCGCGAACGGGGCGCGGGTGAGCATCCCGGCGGCGCAGACCTGCTGCGGGGCGCTCCAGGCCCACGCCGGGGACCGGGAAACGGCCCGCCTCCTCGCCCGGCAGAACCTCGAGGCCATCGATCCCTCCCAGTTCGACGCCATCGTGCTCGCCGTCTCGGGCTGCGGGGCCATGCTGCACGAGTACGGGGCGCTCCTGGCGCGCGACCCCGCCTTCGCCCGACGCGCCCGGGCCTTCAGCGAGAAGGTGATGGACGTGACGGTCTTCCTCTCCCGCATCCAGCTCCGCAAGGCTCCCCATCCCGAGCCCCAGCGGGTGGCCTACCACCACCCCTGCCACCTCTACCACGCCATGAAGGTGCGCCAGGAGCCCCTGAAGGTGCTGGAGGCGGTCGGGAACGTGGAGACGGTGCCCTTAAAGGAAAGCGACTGGTGCTGCGGCTCGGCGGGGAGCTACAACCTGACCCAGACCGAGCTCTCCATGCGCCTGCTGGACCGCAAGATGGGCCACGTCGAGGCCTCGGGGGCGCCGGTGGTCTGCACCGGGAACCCCGGCTGCCAGATCCAGATCACCTACGGCGCCCGGGAGCGGGGGATGGACCTGCGCGTCGTCCACCCCGTCGTGCTCCTGGACGAGGCCTACCGCGCCGCGGGCTTCTACGAGGGCGCGGCGCTGCCCTAGAAAAAAGAGCGATTATCTACCCCCTGGGGACTGTGCTTTCATCTGTCTTGAGGAGCCACCGGATGCCCGTCGCCGCAGCGCGCAAAGCCTCCCCGGCCATCGAGGCCAAGGAACACTTCATCCCCTCGCTGGACAAGGGGATCACCGTCCACTTGTGGGAGAAGCGGCCGAGGGGCAAGCGGCGCTTCGGCCCGGAGGCGGCGCTGCTCCTCGTCCACGGCCGGGTGGCTCCGGGCCCCGTCGCCTTCGATCTCAAGGTGCCGGGCTACTCCTGGATGGACTTCATCGCCTCCCGGGGCTTCGACGTTTTCACCCTCTCGGTGCGGGGCTTCGGGAAATCCACCTGGCCGAAGGTCATGCGCGAGGACCCGGCCGGGAAGCCGCCCGCCATCCGGGGGAAGGAGGCGGTGCGGGACATCGCGGCGGCCGTGCGCTTCATCTGCGAGCGCAGGGAGGTGGACCGCGTCAATATCCTCGGCCGCTCGTGGGGGACCACCCTCTCGCCGCTCTTCGCCACCCAGGAGCCCGCGCGGGTGGGGAAGCTCGTCCTCTACGCCCCCTACTACGCCTTCGACGACCCCCGCCGCCGGGCGGCTTTCGAGGACCCGGCCCGGCCCGGCCGCTTCGACGCCCGCCGCGGGGCCTGGATGTGGAACACGCGGGAGAACATGGAGCGGCGCTGGTGGGGGCACATTTCCGGCACGGCCCACCACAAGTGGCGGGAGCCGCGGGTGGTCGACGCGTACTGGAAGTCCCTCCTCGCCAACGATCCGGAAGGGGCGAAGCGCCGGCCGCCCGCCCAGCGCCTGCCGAATGGCTCGCTGGCCGACCTCTACGACCGGGCCTCCAACGTCCCCCTCTACGACGCGGCGAAGGTCCGGTGCCCGGTCCTCCTCATCCGGGGGACGCAGGACGGCGCCTCGGCCGATCCCGAGGCCCTGGGCCTCTTCCACGCGCTGCGCAACAGTTGGGGGAAGCGCTACGTCATCCTCGAGGACGGCACCCATTTCATGGAGCTCGAGAAGCGCCGGATGGAGCTTCTGAACGAGGTGCAGCACTTCCTGGAGGAGTAGGGGGACGAGACGTCCGGTTTCGGACGGGTTCGGCATTTCTCCCTCTCCCTATGGGAGAGGGCAGGGGTGAGGGAGGATTTGGCGCCGCGTGTGGCCGTTCCCTCACCCCCCGTCCCCTCTCCCTCCTCCCGAACCGGCGGGCCGGTTCGGGGACCCGAAAAGACGGGGAGAGAGGAGCCTGGAAGAAGAGGGATCGCCGAGGCAGGAAGTTCTCGGGTGCAGCTCGCTGAGGCTTTGGAAAGGCCGCCGGGAGGAACTCCCCATGTTCCACCGCCTGCTGGCATTCGTCCTCGCCGCTTTTCTCGCTCTCCCCCTGCTGGGCGGGTGCGTCCGTTCCGAGCTGACGGGCAGGCAACAGCTCCTCATTCTCCCTCCCTCCTCCGAGCAGGAGATGGGCCTCACGGCCTGGCAGGAGCTCCTCAAGAAGCATAAGATTAACCGCGATCCGCGGATCAACGCGATGGTGCGGCGCGTCCTCGGCCGCATCGCGGGCGCCACGGGGCAGACCGGCTACAAATGGGAATTCGCCGTCATCGAGGACCGGACGCCCAACGCCTTCGCGCTCCCGGGCGGGAAGGTGGGAGTTCACACTGGCATCCTTCCCTACACCCGGGACGAAACGGGCCTGGCCGCCGTCATCGGGCACGAGGTGGCCCACGTGATCGCCCGCCACGGCGGGGAGCGGGTTAGCCAGCAGCTCCTGGTGAACCTCGGGCTGGCCGCCGTCGAGGCCGGCATGTCGGGCGGAGACCCCGCGATGGTGCGGCAGGTGACGGGCCTCCTGGGAGCGGGGGCCTCGGTTGGCCTCATCCTGCCCTTCTCGCGCAGCCACGAGTCCGAGGCGGACCGCCTGGGGCTCATCTACATGGCAAAGGCCGGCTACGACCCCCGCGCCGCCGTGGACTTCTGGCGCCGGATGCAGCAAGCCGGGCGGGGAAAGGGCAAGCCGCCGGAATTCCTCTCGACCCATCCGTCGGATGAGACCCGCATCCGCCAGCTCCAGCAGTGGCTCCCCGAGGCGATGCGGAATTATCGGCCGTGACGACCGGGGAAATCAGGAAATTAATTAAGTTAAATCCTTTTTGCGCCTGATTTTTCCGGCATTTCTAACTGGTGAATTTCGTTAGGATGGAATATATTTTTTCCGTTCGGCCTTCCGTAAAAGCACCGTCTCCCTTCGCGCACAAAATTCAGGCTCTGGCCGCCTCGCCTTCACGGCGCCAGGGTGTCCTCATCCGTGCGTGTCATGAAGGGGGGGAGCCTATGTCAGGGGGTGCACGCGGACTGGTGAAATACACGTTGGGCTGTCTGCTCGCGGGGGGCCTGCTCCTTCCGGCCTGGGCGGAGGCGCAGCCGAAGGAAGAGAAAAAGGCACAGCCGAAGTACGTCGGCTCTCAGGTCTGCGTCACCTGCCACCAAGCGCAGCAAAACGACTGGGTGGCCTCGGGGCACCCCTACAAGCTGCGCAAGGCCGAGGACGCCCGCAGGGCGGGCCTGCCCCTGCCCGGCGGCTACACGTGGGATGACATCAGCTACGTCATCGGGGGCCGGAACTGGAAGCTCCGCTACGTCGACAAGCAGGGCTACATCATCACGTCCACGGGCGTCATGCCCGACGCCAAGCGCGACATATTCTCCCTGAAGGACGTGAAGCGCGGCACGCCCGGAAAGAACCAGTTCAACCTCAAGGACGGGACCTGGAGCAATTATCACCCGGGCCAGAAGAACCTTAAGTACGACTGCGGCGCCTGCCACACGACCGGATACAGCAAGGAAGGCCATCAGGACGGGATGCCCGGCATCGTGGGGACCTGGGCGGAGCCCGGGGTCGGGTGCGAGGCTTGCCACGGGCCCGGCGGGGACCACGTCGGCGGGAAGGGCTACAAGGGCAACATCCAAGTCCGCCCCGATAAGGCCATGTGCGGCCAGTGCCACATCCGGGGGAAGGCGGACACCATCCCCGCCTCCGGCGGATTCATCCAGCACCACGAGCAGTACAACGAGCTCCTGGCGAACAAGCACAAGGCGCTCGACTGCGTCACCTGCCATAAGCCCCACGTGAGCGCCAAGTTCAAGGACGGCCTCAAGGTGCAGTGTGAGAGCTGCCATCCGAAGCAGGCGGCCGATTATAAGGGCAGCATGATGCAGCTCGGCGGCGTTAAGTGCGCGGATTGCCACATGGCGCGGGCGACCAAGACGGCCATCCAGAAAGGTCCGCACGAGGCGGACATCCGGGCGCACCTCTTCAAGATCAGCCTCGACCCGGCGGCGAGCATGTTCACGCCGGACGGCAAGTTCGCGAAAGGTTTCCTCACGGTCGAGTATGCCTGTCTCGCCTGCCACGGCGGCAGGACCAAGGAATGGGCGATGGATGCCACCAAGAAGGGGATTCACGGCTACGGCAAAGCCGTCGCCGGAAAGAAATAGCTAAGCGCTTTCCTTCTTCGGCCCGCCGTGGCGGGGTTTCCCCGCCCGGCGGGCCGCCGCGCTTGCGGCGGTTTCATCCCGAGCGGCCGCCTCGCGAGAAGAAAACACGCATTTCGGTTGCGGGGGTCCGGTTTCCGCCCTATTTTTGATCCGGTTCGGCCTTCCCCGCTTCGGGCGCCTCTCCGCAAGTTCGCCAGAGATTACAGGCCGTCTCTGAAGGGGGCTTCATTGCCGAGGGAACGAACCATTTTCAAGCGCTTCCCGGGCGGGAGTCCCGCCCCGGCCGGAATCTACCTGGAAGGGTGGTGGGAGCCGCCGATCTTTCAAGATGGAGGGGGCCGGTCCTTGCCCGGCCCCGCCGATCGAATCTTCCGCCGAATCCCTCCCCTGGCCGCGCTCCTGATCTCCCCCGTGCTCGGCACCGTCTTCGTCCTCGGCTTCATCTTCCTCACCCTGGCCGCGATGGCGATCATCCCCGTGAAGCTCATCCGCAGGGGACGGGGCGGCCGCGCGGCGGGCCTCTTCCTGGCGGGCGCCGTCCTGCTGGGGGGGCCGGCAGCCTGGGGACAGGCGGTGTCGAACGAGATGTGCATCAACTGCCACAAGCTGCCGCTGCAGATGAAGCTGAAGGACGGCTCCAGCGTCTCCCTTCAGATTCCCGCCGCGGACTTCGGAAAGTCCGCGCACGGGAGTCTCCTGCTGTGCACGGCCTGCCACACCGATATCAAGAAGGTGCCCCACGACAAGCTTGAGTTCGAGGACCGGCGCGCTCTCAGCCTCCACTACAGCAGGGCGTGCACCTCCTGCCACGGCGGAAAGTTCAAGGAATTCCAGGAAGGGATCCACTGGCGCCTCCTCTCCGCAGGCGACCGCCGGGCGCCCCTGTGCGCGGACTGCCACGGCGCGCACGCGATCACCAAGGGAGGAGTCGCCAAGGGCTTCACCCCCCAGGCCTGCGCGAAGTGCCACGAGAAGCCCTACCGGCAATACGAGACCAGCGTTCATGGGCGGGGGCTCATCCAGAACGGGGCCAAGGATGTGCCCGGCTGCTCCACCTGCCATCCCTCCCACACGGGGCAGGACCCCCGGAAGATGGAGTTCCGCATCAACATTCCCCAGCTATGCGCCGACTGCCATCAAAACAAGCCGCTGATGGAGAAATACGGCCTCTCCTCTCAGGTCGTCTCGACTTATCTTGAGGATTTTCACGGTGCCTCGATCAGCCTCTACCGCGAGCAGCGGAACCTTCCCCCGCGCCTGACGGCGGTCTGCACCGATTGCCACGGCATCCACGACATCTTGCGGGTGAAGGACCCGGATTCGAAGGTCGTGCGCGAAAACCTGATGCGGACCTGCCAGAAGTGCCACCCGGACGCCTCGCTCAATTTCCCGGCGAGCTGGCTCTCGCACTATCCGCCGAGCACGACGCGCTATCCCTTGGTGTTCTTCCTCCGGCTGTTCTATTTCATCTTTGTCCCGGCGATCATCGCCTGCATGCTCTTCCACGTCGGGCTCGACTTCGCCGCCGAGCTCCGCGCCCGGCGGCGGTCCCGGAAGGAGCGGGCATGATGCCGCCGGAGGAGAAGGACGTGCGGGAGGAGGAGGGCTCCGTGCTGCGGTTCACGAGGAGGCAGCGGCTGGAGCATCACATCATGGCCGCCCTGTTCATCCTGCTGACGGTGACGGGCCTGCCACAGAAGTTCTCCGACGCCTTCTGGGCGGGCTCCGTGGTGCGGCTGATCGGCGACCTGGACCTGATGCGCTGGCTCCACCGGATGGCGGGTTTCGCCTTCGGCGGCTTCACCGTCTATTTCCTGGTCTTCGCGTCGCTCGACGTCCTCCGGGGGCGGGCGGCCCTCTCCATGGCCCCCTTCCTCTCGGACCTGAGGGAGGTCTATCGCGGCCTCCTGTGGGCCGCCGGGCTGGGGCCGCGGCCGGCCGCCGGGCGCTTCGATTACCGGGAGAAGCTCGAGTTCTGGGGAATGCTCCTGGGGAGCGGCGTCATGATCCTGACCGGACTGATCCTCTACTTCCCGATTCAGGCCACCCGCTGGCTGCCCGGCCAGGTCATCCCCGTTGCCAAGACGGCGCACAGCTACGAGGCCATGCTGGCCCTCATGGTGATCGTCGTCTGGCACCTCTACAACGCCATGTTCCGGCCCGGCGTGTTCCCTCTGGACACCACGATCATCCACGGGCGCATGAGCCTCGGGCGCCTGCGGGAAGAGCACCCGCTCGAGTTCGAGCGCCTGTTTCCGGAGAAGGCCGCCGAGGAGGGCGAGGAAGAACGCCCGGCCCGCGGCGCCTCCGATCCCAGCCCCGCCTGAGGTCCGCCCGCCCCGGGGATTGGATGGTGAGCGGCGCCCGCCGCTTGCCAGCCGCCCGGAAGCGAGCAATCATGCCGGCTCCGGACGCCGGGCCCCCGGGCGCGGCGGGCGTTCCCTTCATCTTCCATGCAGGAGGCACCATGGCGATCAAGGCCCCGACGAAGCGCCGGTGGGCGCTGGTGGATTCGACGGCGATCGGAGTCGACAAGAAGTACGAGCCCCCTCTCATCATCGCCTGGGGAGTGGACAGCCACGCGGTGGGCACCCAGACCATCACCATGGGCCGCACCATCATCCCCCCCAAGGCCCGGAACCAGCGCCACTACCACGTCTGCGACGCCACCTTCTATATCGTGCGGGGGCCCATCGTCGTGTGGATGGGAGAGGAGAAGGAGGAGCACACCGTCCCCACCGGCACTTTCGTTTACGCGGCGGCGGGCGAGATCCACGGCCTCTATAACCCGAGCGAGACCGAGGACGCCGAGCTCATCTTCACGTACGGCAACTGCCCGAACCGGGATGCCGCGCGAACTATCTATGTGGAGGAGGCGTGGCAGGAAGAGGACAAGCGGGATCGCATCCCGAAGTAGGCATCGGACGAACCAAGAAAAGCCGGCCCTTCGGGGCCGGCTTTTCTTGTGGGTCCTAAACACATTACTTTCTGGTCAACGTACGTGTGAAAAAGTGATGACTGAGGTTTTTTTTTCCCCTCACCCGGAGGGGAGGGCCAGGGTGGGGGAAGGATTTATAGCGCCGATA
This sequence comes from Candidatus Tectomicrobia bacterium, assembly GCA_016192135.1. Classification (NCBI taxonomy): domain Bacteria; kingdom Pseudomonadati; phylum Candidatus Tectimicrobiota; species Candidatus Tectimicrobiota bacterium. Next base: position 98,446 of record JACPUR010000035.1, read on the forward strand.
GATTCTCCCTCCCCCAGCCCCTTCCCGGAGGGAGGGGGAAAGTCTCAGGCTGTGCGGCGGTTCAATTCAGCAGCGTCACGAGCTCCAGGAGCTGGCGCTTGAGAGTCTCCTCGTCCGCCGCCCGCCGGACGGCGCCGAGAATCTCGCTCGCGGCTTTCCCGTGCTCGCTGCGCTTCAGGTAGATGCGCGCGAGGTTCGTGTAGGGGAAGTGACGGGGATCATACCGAGGCGCCCGCTTTGCCTTCTCCAGCCACTCGATGGCCTGCTCCAGATCGCCCAACTGCATCAGATAGCAGCCGATGTCGTTGTAAGGATTCCCGAAATCGGGGTCGACCTCGATGGCGAGATGGCACTCCTCGATGGCCTCCTCGAGCCTGCCCTGCTTGCTGTACATCCAGCCCAGGTAGGTGTGGGCGTCCGCGGTGGGATGGTAGGCGAGAGAATTCTTGTACAGCTCGACCGCCCGATCGATTCTACCTCTCCGGTGCGCGCTTTCCGCCTCCGCCAGCAGCTCCAGGGCCTTTCTCAGCTCGGGATTCACCCGGGACTCTTCCCAGTATTTTTCCTCGAACGACATGGTAGGGAAGCTCTCTTGCATGGTCACTGCCCTCCCTTGCGTCCGAAACCCGGCGGTGGATTTCAGACCTTATTCAATGTTAACGCGCCCGGCCCGGCTGTCAAGAAAGGCTCGTACGGGGAAGAGGGGGAGGGAAATCCCCGACCCAATGGAAAAAAAGCGCCCCAGCCGGACGGCCGGGGCGCCGCGCGCGTGAGCGCCTTCACTTTTTCGGGGGCGGCTTCCGGTATGTCCGGTGACAGCCTCCGCAGGTTCCCTGAACGTTCTTCAGGGCCGCCTCGGCGCCGTTCCTGTCGCCTGCCCGCAGGACCACCGCCAGCGAGGCGGCGGCGGTCCCGAGGTTCCTGGCCTTCTGATCGAAGTCCGCCTTGTTCTCCCAGATGACGGGGAGGGCGGTCGTCTGGCCCTCCAGGACTCTCTCCTTGAAAGCGTCAGGGATTCGCCGGGCCGATTGGGAAAGTGCATCAGCGGACTTGGCCGCGTCGGCGAGCCTGTTCTCCTTCATGGCCGCCTGAATGGCCCGGATGTTGCGCGGGTGGCTCTGCATCAGGTCCTTGCGGGCCTTCACCTGCGGATTCTCGTAGCCGATCAATTCGGCGAAGGAGAAGTCCTTCGTACATCCCGCGAGCAGCCCCACCGCCGCGACGAGGGCGGCGAGGGTGAAACCGGCACGCAGACTCTTCATCAGCCTTGATCTCCTCTGATATACGGGACAACGCGCGCCCCTGCCGGAGGCGTCCCGGCGGGGTGAAAAAGGCCGCGGCGGATGCGTGCTGGGTGCCGGAGTGAGAACACCCGGGCGCCGGAAAAAGTTCCGGGGCGGCCCCATTTCCGCTTGGCTGCCCGACGGAGAACGATTAAGATTTCCCATTCTTGCTTGCGGAAATGGCTTCGAGGCCGGCTCGCCGGCCGTGAGGCGCGCTTTCAATCGGAGCGGGAGGTCTCTCATGTCCGACCCCAGGAGGGCGAAGTTCCGGGAGCTGCTCGGCCGGCGGGGGGTCACCCTCGTCCCGGGCGCGCACGACGCCCTCACGGCCCGGCTCATCGAGGCCAAGGGCTTCGAGGCGGTCTATATGACCGGCGGGGGCACCTCCGTCGCCCTGACCGGCCTGCCGGACAACGGCCTGGTCACCGCCTCGGAGACGGTGATGAACGCGCGCTACATCGCGGATTCGGTTTCCATCCCCCTCATCGTAGACGCCGATACCGGCTACGGCAATGCCGTCAACGCGGTCCGCACCATCCGCGATCTGGACCGGGCCGGGGCCGCCTGCGTCCAGATCGAGGATCAGGTTTCGCCCAAGCGGTGCGGGCACCTTCCCGGGAAGGAAGTGGTGAGCCGCGCCGAGTTCGTCGGCAAGATCCGGGCCGTCGCCGATCACCGGCCCGACCCGGCGCTGGCGATCATGGCCCGCACCGACGCCCGGGCGACCTTCGGCTTCGAGGAGGCCGTAGTCCGGGGGAACGAGGCCCTGAAGGCGGGGGCCGACCTGGTGTTCATCGAGGCGCTCGAGTCGGCCGAGGAGTTCGCAGAGTACGCCCGCCGCTGCCCGGGACCCCTGCTCGCGAACATGACGGAGTTCGGGAAGACGCCCCTCATCCCGGCGGAGGAGTTCGGGCGGATGGGCTACCGCTTCGTGATCTTCCCCGCGAGCGCCCTGCGGGTCATGCTGCGCGCGGCGGCCGAGCTCCTCGACGAGATCCGGGAGAAGGGCACCCAAGCCGCGTACCTGGACCGGATGATGACCCGCGCGGAGCTGTACGACCTCATCGATTACGACGCCTATCACCGGATCGAAGCCCGCTACCTGCCCCGGGACTGATATCCCGCGGCCCGAATCCCGGCTTTCCTTCCCTCCGGTTTTCCGCCAAAATGCGGGCATTAAGCCCATGCACACGAAGGGAGAAGCTCCACCGGGAGGCAACCCATTCGCGTCCGGCTTTGCATCCATCCGAATGAGGAGAAATGCCGATGAGGAATTCCTTGCTGAGTCTCGCCGCCGCGCTGGCGCTGGCGGCCGGCGCGGCGGCCCCGGCGGGCGCCGCCGTCTCGCCCGAGGAGGAGAAGCTCTACCGGGAGGCCAAGAAGGAAGGGGAGGTGGACTTCCGGGGGCCGACCGAGCGGACTTCCTTCATCAACGTCGCACGGGCATGGTCGAAGCGCTATCCCGACGTGAAGCTGAAGTATTCGCGCAACCCGACGGGGAGGCTCGTCAAGGCCATCGAGGCGGAATTCCGGGCCGGAAAGCTCACCCACGAGGTGGTCCACGTCACCGACCCCGTGATCCTGGTCAAATGGAAGAAGCAAGGGAGGCTGCTCTCCTACAAGAGCCCCTACTATGCCGACTACGAGCCGCAGTACCTCGACAAAGACTTCACCTTCGCGGCCATGGGCGTCACCCCCATGCTCCCCCTCGTGAACAAGAAGTACGTCGAGAGCATCGGCATGAAGCCCGGCGACTTCAAGTGCTACAAGGACTTCCTAAACCCGAAATTCTCCGGCAAGCAGGTGGTCACCCACGCCAACGCCGGCGGGACCGCCCTTTTTGCCGCCATGCGAATGACCGAGCTCTTCGGCTGGGAGTTCCATGAAACCCTGCGTAAGCACAACATCCTGCTCGGGGCGACAGCGGGCGTGACCACGAGCATGGTCATCAAGGGCGAGCGGCCGGTGACCTACGCGGTGACGGGCTACCGCGCCCTGGAGCACGGGCAGGATCCCAAGAAGGGCGTGTTCACCTTCTGGCCCTGCGAGGGCGCGGTGATGATCAACTTCGCGATGACCATCCTCAAGGAGGGCGCCGCCAGGCATCCCAACGCCGCCAGGCTCCTGGTGACGTGGCTCTCCTCGAAGGAGGGCCAGGAGAACATCGTCGAGCACGCGCACTTCTTCAGCGGCCGCAAGGACGTGAAGCCGGTGCCCGGCGCCCAGCCGCTGCACACGTACAAGAACCTGTGGTGGCCCGACCTCGAGAAGGCCATCCAAGAGCACGATCCGTTCCTGAAGAAGTTTGATCAGGTGTACGGGCTGAAGTAGCTCCGGCCGCGCGCCGCCCCCGGCCTCCGCCGGGGGCGGCGGGGCGCCCAGGCAGGACGGAGGCTGCATGGAGGCGATATCCGCCCCCGCGGGATGGCTGGCGGACCGGGCGGCCCAATGGAGAAACGAGCCCGGCAAGTTCGCCGCGATGGCGCTGACGGCCTCGTTCCTGGCCGCCCTCATCGCCTACCCCTTCCTGACCCTTTTCGTCATGAGCCTTCAGCACCCGGAGACGGGCGCCTGGACGATCTCAAGCTACGTCCGCATCTTCACCGAGGAGAGCTTCCGGGACGCGTTCATCCGCTCGATCTGGCTCAGCCTCATCGTCACCTTCTTCTCGCTCATTCTCGGCATCCCCATGGCCTTCGGGGTCTCGCGCACGCGGATGCCCTTCCGGGAGCTCGTGCGAAGCCTCACCGGCATCGCCTTCATCATCCCGAGCTTCATCGGGGCGGTGGGCTGGATCTTCCTGCTCGGGGAGAACCAGGGGGACATCAACCGCTTGGTGCGCTGGATCGTCAACCCCTTCCTGGCGGAGCCGATCGAGAGCGGCCCCTTCACGGTCTTCTCCTTCTGGGGTTTGGCCTTCGTCCTGGTCCTGCATTTTTTCCCGTTCGTCTTCTATTCCGTGAGCGCCTCGCTCGACAACATGGACCCCTCCTACGAGGAGGCGGGGAGCATGGTGGGGGCGGGGAGGCTCCTGACCGTGCTGCGGATCACCCTCCCCATGGCGGCCCCCGCCATCGTGTCGGGCGCCATCATGGTCTTCCTGGAGACGCTGGCGGCGTTCGGCGCCCCCCAGGTCATCGGCGTTCCCGCCCGGTTTCACGTTCTGACGACGCGCATCTACAACCTGTTCGAGCCGCCGCCGAACTTCGCCATGGCGACGGCGCTGGCCTCTCCGCTCATCGTCATCACGGCGGGGGCGCTGTGGCTTCAGCGGCGCATCCTGTCCCGGCGGCAGTACGTGACGGTGGGCGGCAAGGCCACCGCCCCCGCGCCCATGGACATCGGGCGGTGGCGCTACGTCCTGAGCGGGTTCTCCATGCTCGTGGTGTTCGTCTCGGTGGGGGCGCCGATGTACGCCATCTTCGCCACCTCCGTGACGGAGGTGTGGGGGCGGCCGCTCTTCACCGGGCTCTTCCCGCCGGCCGCCGGCGGCTTCTCCTTGACGCACTACGAGCAGCTCTTCGACCCCGCCCTGGCCAACTGCGATCTTCCCGGCGGCTACATCGTCACCGAGGCCATATGCGCCGTCTACAACAGCATGTGGCTCTCGGCGGTGGCGGCCACCCTCATCCTCCTGCTGGCGGTGGTGTCGGCCTACATCGTCGAGCGCTCGGGAATCGATGGGAGGGGCGCGCTGACCGGCCTCATCATGATGACCTTCGCCTTCCCCTCCGTGGCGCTGGCCGTGGGGCTCTACGTGGGCTACCTGAGGCTCGAGTGGCTGCCCGTCTTCGGCACCATGATGATGTTCATCCTGGCCTACATCACGCGCTACATCGCCTTCGCCTTCATTTTCGTGCGGAATACGATGAAGCAGGTGGGCCCCGAGATGGAGGAGGCGGGCCGCATGGTGGGGGCGGGGTGGACGCGGACCACCTGGAGCATCTCGGTGCCCCTGCTCAAGAGCGGCCTGTGGATCGGCTGGACGCTCGTCTTCGCCGTCCTGCTCCGTGAGCTGCCCCTCACCATCATGCTGAACGTCCAGGGGGCGCAGACCATGGCGGTGCGCATCCTGCTTTTCATCGAGGACGGCCTCCTCGAGCGCGCCGCCGCGATGTGCATCATCATCATCGTGGCCTCGGTCGGGGCGACGTGGCTCGTCCGGAGGTTCGCCGGGAAATCCGTAATGGAGGTGTGACCGGTGTCCACGCTGGTCCTTCAGGGAGTGAGCAAGAGCTACGGCGAGGTCCGCGCGGTCCGCGACTTCAACCTCGAGGTGAAGTCCGGGGAGTCCGTGGTCTTCCTGGGGCCGAGCGGCTGCGGCAAGACGACCACCCTCCGCATGATCGCGGGCTTCATCCAGCCGGACGCGGGCGAGATCCGCATGGACGGGGAGCTGGTCGCCTCCGCCCGCTTCTCCATGCCGCCCGACAGGCGCAGCTTCGCCATGGTGTTCCAGAACTACGCCGTCTGGCCCCATATGACCGTGGCCGAGAACCTCGCCTTCGGCCTCACGCTCCGCAAGCTCTCCAAGGCCGAGATCGGGCGGCGGGTGGGGCGCGCCCTGGAACTCGTCCAGATGAGCGCCCTGGGCGGCCGGCTGCCCAGCGCCCTCTCGGGCGGCCAGCAGCAGCGCGTGGCCCTGGCCCGCGCCCTTGTGCTCGAGCCCAAGCTCCTCCTCCTGGACGAGCCCCTCTCCAACCTCGACGCCACCCTGCGCGAGGAGATGCGCTTCGAGATCAAGCACCTCCAGCGCCGGCTCGGCATCACGAGCATCTACGTCACCCACGACCAGGAAGAGGCCATGGTGGTCGGGGACCGCATCGTCGTCATGCGCCACGGCAAGGAGGAGCAGATCGGCTCGCCCGAGGACATCTACCGCCGCTCGGCCACCGAGTTCGTCGCCACCTTCGTCGGGCTCGCCAACACCCTCGAGGCCCGCGTCGCGGAAGGCGAGGGCCTGGTGGACGCGGGGCTGGGGGCGCCGCTCCGGGTGACGGGCCGGCCGGAAGGCCGGGCCGCCGGCGAGGCCATCCGGGTGGCCATCCGGCCCGAGGGCATCACCCTCAACCCCCCGGACGGCGGACCCAACTGCTTCGAGGCCTCAGTAAGCGAGCGCTACTTCCTCGGCGAGGTCCTGGACCTCCGCCTCCGCGTGGGCTCCCGCACGCTGCGCGCCCGGGTGCGGAGCGTGGCGGCCGTCAGCGAAGGAGACGCGGTCCGCATCCACATCAACCCCGAGCTGTGCCAGGTGTTGGGGGGGTAGGGAGGGACCGCTGGAAGGAAATGGGCTTCGCCGCCGCGCCGCTCTACCTGCACTTCAACCGGGCGCTGATTTCGGCGGGGAGGGTTTCGTAGGGATTCGCGTTTAAAGCATCCCCAGGAAGTCATCCAGTTCGATTTCGGCTTGTTTGAGGATGTGAGCTAGGGTCGAGCGCTTGACAGGGCGGTGGGCAGGGACGACCAGCTTCAAGAGGTGTTCCCCCTCACGCTTTTGAAGCCGGATATGGCTCCCCCGTTGCCTCACGACAATCCACCCTGTCCGTTGAAGGGCACGGACTACCTGGACATACGAAAGGCTGGGGACCCGCGTCAAAGAACGAGTTCCATCACTTTGGCTTTTTCGGCCGGGAGGGCGTCATCCTCGGCAGATTCCAGATAAAGCTCGATGGCCTCGCGGATGTTGGCGAGGGCCTCCTCCTCGGTCTCCCCTTCGCTGACGCAGCCGGGGAGGGAGGGGGCATAGACCGTGAAGCCGCCTTCATCGCTGGGTTCGAGAATGATCTTGAGTTTCATGGCCGCAGTCCCCTTCTTGGCAAGCCTAACTTTTTTTATTCTACCGCAATTCCAGGCGGGACAGGGGTTGCGATTTACTCCGTGAACTCGGGCTCGATCCTCCTGGGCACGATCCCCGCCTCGTACGCCCTTCGCAGGAGAACGCGGACCGCCTCCTTGCCCCGCTCGCCGTAGCCCCGCGTCCAGTCGTTCACGTACATCCCGACGAAGCGGTCCGCCTTCTCCCGGGGGAGGTCACGCGCGTAGCGCATGGCGTGGTCGAGGGCCTCTTCCCGGTGGTCGAGGGCGTAGGCGATGCTCGCCGAGAGCAGCCGGCTCACCTCGCGCACCGCCTCGGGGCCCAGGTCCTTCCGGATGACGTTGCCGCCCAAGGGCAGGGGCAGGCCCGTCTCCTTCTTCCACCAGGCGCCCAGGTCCTCGACGAGGTGGAAGCCCTCCTCCGCGTAGGTGAGCTGGCCCTCGTGGATGAGGAGGCCGCAGGGCACGGAGCCCCCCGCCACCTCCTCCATGATCCGGTCGAAGGGGACGACGCGGTGTTGGGGCTCGGCTCCTCCCAGGTAGAGCCGGAGCGCGAGGTAGGCCGTGGTGAGGAGGCCCGGGACGGCGATCTCCGCGCCCCGCACCTCCTCCTTCACCATGGGCCGGCGCGCGACGAGGACGGGGCCGTAGCCATCCCCGAAGCTCGCCCCGTGGGGGAGGATGGCGTAGCGGTCCGCGAGGTGGCAGTAGGCGTGGAAGCTCACCGCGCTGACCTCGTAGGTCCCCTCGAAGGCGGCCCGGTTCAGCGTCTCGATGTCCCGGAGCTCGTGAACGAACTCATAGCGCCCGGTGCCGATCTTGCCGTTGGCGAGGGCGTGGAACATGAAGGCGTCGTCCGAGTCCGGGCTGTGGGCGACGCGGATGGTCCTTGGCGCGTCCTTCGCCCTCATCCGAACGCGCTCCGGCTCCGGCCCTTGTAGTCCCGGGCGAGGACGGGGAAGTCGCCCTCCGCCACGCGGCGGATGAGGGCGCCCAGGAGGGCGGAGAGGGCCTCGAGGTCGGACTCGAGGAACATCTCGACCGGAGAGTGCGCGAAGCGCCGGGGGAGGTTGAGGTTCACCACCGGGAGCCCGCCCGGCAGGGATCGGCTCAGGGTGGCGGCATCGGTGAAGGTGTTGGCGACGGCGTCCTCCTGGAGAGGGGCGCCCGCGGCCCGGGCCGTCTCCTTCACCCACTCCGCGAGGGGGGCCGGGGCGATGTGGCCGAGGAAGGTGATCGGGTGGTGGTCGTAGCGGCGGAGGGCGGGCCCGGCGCCCATCCGGAGCGCCTGGCCGTCCGGGGTGCCGGCGGGGCCTCCGGCCAGGACGGTGTCGAGGACGATGGCGAGATCGGGCGGGTGGCCCCCCATGGTGTGGGTCACGTTCAGGACGGAGGCGCCGCGCGAGCCGAGCTCCTCCTGGACGCAGAAGGCGGCGGTGAGCTTGAGGCGGCCGGCGAGGGGTCCCGCGTTCAGGAAGGCCTCGGCGCAGAGGGCGCAGCCCGAGCGGTTGTCCACCGCCTTGGACTTCCAGGCGCCTCCTGGCATGCCCGCGAAGGGGCCGTGGAAGACCCCGAGGGTGCCCGGCCCGATGCCGAGCTTCCGGACGGCCGCGCCGTCCAGCCCGCCCACCTCGATCCACATCTGGGCGGGGGTGGGGTGCTGGTCGCCGGAGAGGAACTGCTGATGCCCGCCCGCGATGTGGACGATGCCCCGGTGGAGGGAGCCGTCCGGCGCGAGGAGGTCGATCTCCCGGCCCGGGAAAACCGCGTTCGCCAGCAGCCCCGCCTTGTCGAAGCGCACCGCCCCGCCCGGCTCCACCCCGGTCACGACGACGGCCACCTCGTCCATGTGGCACTGGAGGAGCAGGTGGGGCGCGCCCTCGCTCCCTAGCCGCTGGGCGAGGAGGTTGCCGAAGGCGTCCTGGCGCAGGCGGTCCGCATGGGGCAGGAGGATCGCCGCGATGGCCTCGCGCACCGCCTCCTCGCGCCCCGGCGGGCCCGGGAGGGCGCAGAGCGCCCGCAGGCGCTCGATGAGGGGGGAGGGCATGGCCGGGCTCAGTCCACGATGGCGATCGCGCGGGCGGGGGCCGCCTCGGCGTCCGCAATCTTGATCGGAAGGGCCATCATGAAGAAGCGCTCCTTCTTGACCTTATCCAGGTTGTCCAGGCCCTCGATGAGGACGACGCCCGCCCCGAGCATGACGTGGTGCACCTTGAACTCGGTCGAGTCGAAGTCGGTGCGGCGGGCGTCGTACTCCTCGAAGAAGTCGAAGGCGATGGCCTTGGGCTTGCGCGCGACCAGCCATTTGGCGGCGGAGACATCGATGTAGGGGGACTTGGTGTAGTACTCGAGCGTGCCGAACATCTTGCGGCCCCAGTCGGTGCGCACCACGATGATGTCCCCGGCGCGGCACTTCTTCTCGTGCTTCTCGAGGTGGGCCGCTTTGATCACCGCGTTGGGCTTGCCCATCGAGGTGACGTCGAGCATGACGGCCTCGCCCATGTAGAGCTGGAAGTCGATGGCCCCGACGGTGGGGGCGCCCTTCACGACGTGCAGGGGGCTGTCCACGTGGGTGCCGGTGTGGGCGCTGAGCTCGAGCCAGGTGGCCTGCCAGTGGTGGGAATAGGGCCCCCGGTAGGCGGTGGTGTGCTTCACCTTCTGGGGGACGCCCGGGGGGATGGGGACGCCGCTCTTGATCTCGCAGCTGATGTCGATGTAGCGGGGCATGACAGCCTCCTTGTGGATATGCGCGCGCCCGAGCCACTGGCCGGCTTATGAGCGCCAATCTTGGCACGCACGCACGCTTCTGCCAAGCCTCCCGGCCTGTTCAGGCGCCCGGCCAGGAGGCGTATGATGGTTCCCGGAGGCGTCCGCCCGGACGCCCGAAAGGAGGCTGCATGCAATCGCCGGAAATGACGGGTCCCGAGGGTCCCGCCCCCGAGATACGGTTCGAGGACGGCGGGGGAAGCCCCGTTCCGCTCTCCTCGCTGTGGAAGCAGGGACCCCTCGCGCTCGTCTTCATGCGCCACCTGGGGTGAATTTTCTGCCGGGAGCAGGTGGCGCAGTTGCGCCGCGCGTGGCCGCTGTTCCAGGACAAGAAGATCCGGGTGGTCGCCGTGAGCCCGGCGGAGGGGGCCGCCGCCGAGGCGGTGTGCGGGATGCTGGGCTCTCCCTTCATCTGCCTGGGGGATCCGGCCGGAAAGGCATACGACGCCTTCGGCCTCGTTCAGGCCGAGGTCTCGCAGTTGATTAACTTCCGCACCTTCTCGCGCGGCCTCTGGGCCATGCTGCGCGGGCACAGACATGGCCAGACCATCGGCGACCGCTCGCGCCTGCCGGGCGCCTTCATCATCGACGGGGAGGGGACGATCCGCTGGGGGCGCCGGGGGCGGGATGCGGCCGATCATCCCACGGCGCAGGACCTGCTCAACGCCTGGGATGGGATCCAGCGGGCGTGAGGAGGGGCGCCGCTAGCTTCTCGGGCCGTCCCACCGTATGCAGCGGGACCGGTTCGGGGCAGGGGGGGAGGGCCCCGTATCCGCCCGGAGAGCATCCGCGGCGCAGCGCGGCCACCACCCGGCGCTCCAGGAATTCCACCAGATAGCTCACCGCCTGCTGGCCGGGCGAGGGGTCCAGGCTGAACATGAAGTCGTGGTTCGCCCGGGGGAGAAGCACCAGGTCGGCCGGGATGTTCCTCTCCCGGAGCGCCCCATGATATTCCCGCGCCTGCTGATAGGGGATCCAGGCGTCCCTCCGCCCATGGAGGAGAAGGACGGGGGAACGGACCTTCCCGATGAGGGCCTGCGGGTCCTGCCGGGCGAACCACTGGTGCCAGAGCCGGCCATCCTCGTCGGCGAAATAGTAGGAGAGCCGGATGTCCCAGGTGTCCATGAGGGGCCGGAAGCGATAGCCGCCGTAGAAGGAGACGATGCCCGCCACCTTCCCCGGCCGCCGCGCGGCCACCTGAAAGGCGTAGCTCCCTCCCAGGCTGAAGCCGACGAGCGTCACCCCGCCCCCCTCGCAGCGCGGGTGCGCCGCCAGGGTGTCCACCCCGCGGGCCATGTCCTCGAGCAGGAAATGGAAGCGCTCGACCCGCTCGGGAAAGGGGCGCATCCCTTCCTTCAGGTTCACCATCCGGGCCGAATAATAGTTAATGTAGAGGACGCCGTACCCCAACCGGGCCAGCTGCAGGGCGTAAGGCCGGTAGGACCGCCAGAAGCCGATCTGCCCGTGCAGGAAGAGCAGGCAGGGGCTCTTGGCGGGCGCCGAGGCCCCGGCAGGAAGGGCCATGTAGCCCTCGATGGGCAAGCCGTCCGGGCTGGCGTAGCGGAAGGGCTGCAATTCCCCTTCATGCCGGGGCGGGGGAGGCAGCTTGACGTTCCCGGCCGGCGGAAACAGCGCGCACCCTCCGGCGAGAAGCAGGGCGGCCAGGAGGGCCGGCCGGTGGCCCCCACTGCGCTTCCAGGGAGTGCGCGGTGCGTTCGCTCGGATTGTCAATATCCCGCCTGCTAGATGGCCCGGTGCAGCGCCGTAAGCTGAAGTTCATCTTAGGTGCGTCGAAAGAGCGGCGTCAAACCCGGGAAAGGCCTGAGTTTGACCCTCTCCAAATCCCCGTGCTAGCTTCCGCCCTTCTGCTCCCATGGAGGGATGGAAAGTGGACATCCTCTTGAGCGTGGTCATCCCCTGCTACAACGAGGAAGCCACCATCCGGCAGGTCGTGGAACGGGTGAAGGCCGTCCCGCTCTCCCTGGAGATCATCGTGGTGGACGATGGCAGCACGGACGGGACGCGCGGCGTCCTGGCCGGGCTGGAGGGGGATGGGGTCCGCATCCTTCACCAGCCGGAGAACGGGGGAAAAGGCGCCGCCCTGGCGGCGGGTTTCGCGGCCGCGCGCGGGGACGTGCTGGTCGTCCAGGACGCCGACTTGGAATACGACCCCGCCGACCTTCCCGATCTCCTCGGGCCCATCCAGAGGGGGGTGGCGGACGTAGTTTACGGCAGCCGCTTCGGCGGAAGGCCCCAGCGCGTCCACATGTTCTGGCACAAGGTGGGCAACCGCTGCCTCACCTTCCTGACCAACCTTCTCTTCAACACCACCCTGACCGACATGGAGACGGGCTACAAGATGTTCCGGCGGGAGGTCATCGCGGGCATCACCCTGCGCTCGCGCCGTTTCGACGTCGAGCCCGAGCTCACCGCCAAGATCTTCAAGGCGAAGCGGTGGCGGGTGTACGAGGTGCCCATCTCCTACTACGGCCGCTCCTACGACGAGGGGAAGAAGATCACCTGGCGGGACGGCGCCGTCGCCATGTGGACCCTGCTGCGCTACCGCTTCTGGGACTGAACGCCATGCCGCTCCATCCCGTGCTCCACCCGGCGGGAGCCCCCTTCGACGCTTTTCTACGGAAGCATCATCCCCAGAGCCTCCGCATGCGCGGCACGCTGGCCGAGTCGGGCGGCGCCTTCCCCGTCTGGACGGACAATCCGGCCGCGCCCAGGCTCGCCGTCCACGCCGCGCAGCGGAAGTGGCTCCTGCCGGTGGGCGATCCCGATGCGGTACTCGCCCATCTGGATGATCTTGACGCCCTCTCGGCCGAGGTGAACCGGGGGAGCGAGGACGAGGGCCTCCTGAAGCTGGCGTCGATCCCGCCCCCCCTGCGGGACGCCTTGGCGGCCTCGCGCCCCCTGGTCCGCCAGTCCCCCTGCGGCCTCTATACCCTTCGGAGGGAGGACTTCCGCCCCTTCCGGGAGGGGCCGCCGGTGGAGACGCTGCGGGAGGAGGATGCCCCCCTCCTCGCCCGGCTGAGCGAGTACGGGCACGACGTCGCGTACTGCCTGGAACGCATCCGCGGCGCCCCCACCGCGGCCGTCCGGATTGAAGGCGCCCTGGCTTCCTTCATGATCGTCCACGCCAGCGGGGACATCGGCATGCTGCGGACGCTGGACGCTTACCGCAACCGGCGGCTCGCGCGCGCCGTGGTCACGGCCATGGTGGAGCGGCAGTGGGCGCGGGGCAGGGAGGTCTTCTGCTACATCGTGGACGGGAACACGGCCTCGGAGCGGGTCTTCTTGAACCTGGGCTTTCGGCGGGCCGCGGACGTGGCGTGGGCCGTCTTCGGCCCTCCGGAGGGCGGCTGAGGCTCAGCGCGTGGCGAAGAGCATGTACTCGCGCCGGCGCGCCTCAAGGAAATTCACGAGCTGGAGCCGCTGCGCATCCCGGGGCCCCGCGCCCGCCGCCCTGCGGAGCGCTTCCACCTCGTGGGCGAGGCGCTCGGCCTCGGCCAGGGCCTGATCCGTGAGGGAGAGAAGCGCGATGTAGTCTCGGAGCTGGTTCTCGAGGACGCGCTTGCGCTCGAAGATGTCGCTCCCTGCCGTGCGAAGCTGAAGGTCGGCGTTGGTTTCCTTGATCAGCCCCCTCAGGGTGTCGAGTTTCTTCCGGATCTCCTTCGCCTGGGCCTCGCGGGCCCGCCGCTCCTCCTCGGCGCGCTTGCGGGCATCCTCGGGTTTCTCGGCCGGCGGCTGGTTCCCGGGCGGCGCGGGAGGCGCGGCGGGCCCCGCCAGGACGGGGAAGGGCGCCAGGGCCAGGCTCAGCGCCAGGAGGCAGGCGAGGCGGAGGGGATGAGGCATGTCTTTTCTCCCGGGGGAAGGTCTCGGGGAATATTAGCCCCGGGCGGGGGACGGCTCAACCGCGCGATGCCTGCCGCGCGGGCGCGGCCTTCCTCGGGAGGAGGAGGGAGAGGAGGAAGCTCACCACGAGGAAGCCTGGCAGGATCCAGAAGGCGCTGTGGAGCCCCACCTGCTCGGCCACCTTCGAGATGGGATAGACCGAGAAGCTCGCCATCCCCCAGGCCACTCCCAGCATCATGGAGCTCGCGAAGCCGCGGTTGTTGGGCATCATCTCCTGCGCGTAGGCGATGCCCACCCCCATCATCAGGTACATGCTGATCCCGACCGCGGCGAGGATGGCCATGCCCAGGCCGGGGGGCGAGGCGAGGAACGCCGAAAGGCTGAGGAAGGAGAGGACCTGCGCGGTGACGACGATGGTCCGCATGCCGATGCGATCGGCCAGGACGCCGCCGAGCATCACCCCCAGGCCGCCGAAGAAGAGTAGGATGGCGTTCGCCGTCCCGCCTTGCCAAAGCCCCAGCCCCCGCTCCACGTAAAGGGTCGGGAGGAAGCCCATCAGGTTGATGTTCACCATGGCGCGGCAGAACGTGATGCCGGTCAGGATGACGAGTGGAAGCCCGGCCTCCCGCAGGGACGCCTGCAGGCCCCGAAGGAGGGAAGGGCCGCCCGCCCCAATTTGAACGGCCGCAGGCGGGTCGGGCAGACCCCAGCGCACCGCCAGCGCGGCGCCCACGGCGATCAGCGCATAGACCCAAAGCCACTCCATCCCGAACGTCCCCGCCACCCCGATGGCCACAAGGGGGCCGAAGGAGAAGCCGAGCCGCCCTCCCGTCACGAAGGCGCTCACGGCCAGCCCCTTGTACCGCTGGCTCAGGTTGCTCGCCCGCAGGGACATGTCGGGATGGCAGAGGCCCGCCATGCAGCCCCCGAAGAGGACGGCCACGCCCACGAGGGTGTAGCTCGGCGCCCAGCCGATGGCGGTCATGGCGAAGGCGCTCCCGCCCAGCCCCACGACGAGCCAGGGGAGGCGGGGCCAGCGGTCCACCACTACGGCGGTGAGGGGCTGGGCGAATGCGTTGCTCAGCGAGAGAGTGGTGACGAGCAGCCCCGCCTGGCTCAGGGAGAGCTGGAACTTCTCGCGGAGGAGAGGAAGCAGCGGCGAGAGCATGCTGACGAGGCTGTCCACCACGAAGTGCGCAAAGACCAGGATGGCCATCGCCGCCCAGGGAAAGGACTCGGCGGCGGGGGCGGGCCCGGCGGGGGAGACGCCTACGAGGTTCGCCTGGGTCATGCCGTCTCTCCGGCCAGCTTCGCCTGGGGGCGCAGCCGCTCGCGGTGCAGGAGAATGGCCACGACCCCTCCCGCCGCGAACATCAGCGCGTAGAACAGGAAAACGAGGCGGAGCCCGAACGACTGGGCCACGAGGCCTCCGATGATGGGCGAGAGCGTGCTCGCGCCCTCATTCATACCATAGATGAGGCCCACCGAGCTTGAGCGCTGGCGCTCCTCCACCAGCTCCGTCCCCACGGCCAGCACCAGGCTCGGCACCGGCGTGAGCAGGACGCCGACGGAGGCCACGGCGAGGAGCAGCGCCGGCACCGAGTTGACCCACGACAGGCTCGACAGGGCCGCCGCCGTCATGAAGGTCATGACCACGATGAAGATGGTGCGGTTCCCGCCGAGCCGGTCCGACCATTGGCCCACGAAGAGGGTGGCCACCGTGCCCAGCACGAAATAGCCGCTCAGGATCCATCCCGCCTGCCGGACGTCGTAGCCGAAGGACTGGGTCAGGAGGAGGGGGAGGAAGGTCATCAGCCCCCGGAAGCCGGTGATGCGGAAGGTCGAGAGCGTCACCAGCAGCATGAGGCGCCGGTTCCGGAACAGGGCGCCGATGGTGGAGCGGGCCGCCTGCCGCATGGCCTGCCCCTGAGAACCCTGGTCCCGGAAGCGGAGCCAGATGAGGGCGGCCCAGACGAGGCCTGGAAGGACGAGCACCTGGACGGCCGCCTGCCAGCTCATCAGGTAGGCGGTGAGCCATCCCACCAGGGCCGGGGTGACGATGTGCCCGACATCGCCCCCGCCGTTGAAGATGGCCATGGTGAAGCCCCGGCGGCCCGGAAGCTCCCGCGTGATCAGCGAGACGGCGGGAGGATGGTAGGCGGCGCTCCCCAGGCCGCTGATGAAGCCGAGCAGGAGCAGCAGTCGGTAGCTCCCCGCGTAGGCGTAGAAGAGGACGGGCAGGGCCTGGATGAGATGGGAGAGAGCCAAAACGGTGCGCCAGCGGCCGGTATAGTCGGCGAGGAAAGAGAAGGGAAACTGGAAGAGGCTGTTCGAGAGTGAATAGGCCGAAACAAGGATGCCCGCCTCGACGTAGCTGAGATCGTACTCCTTCACGATGAGCGGGAGCACGGGGATGAGGAGGTACATGTAAAAGGAGTTGAGGCCATGGCTGGCGGAGAGGGCGAACAGGTTGAATTTCTTTTTGGCGTCCATCCGCGATTCGGCCTCGGGCACTGCGAGAGGCGGCATTGTCGTCGGGGGCCCGGCGCGCGTCAACGCCGGTGGGATACTTTGCGCCGGGGTGGAACCCACCGCCGGTTTTTCCGTGGGGGGCGCACGGCCGTGCGCCCCTGCGAAGACAGGAACGGAAGCCCCGGCCGGGTTTCGGGCCCCTCCTTTCCTGGTATCCTCCGGAGCGGGATGTCCGGTTTCGGGAGGCTACGTGGCCCAGCCGCCGCGCTTCGATGAGAAAGCCGCCCGCCGCGTCGAGGCGGTCTACACCACGCCGGACGTGGCCGGCCAGCGGGCCCTCGTCCTGGAGGCGCTGGGGCTCAGGCCCGGGGAGCGCGTCCTGGACGTGGGGGTGGGCCCGGGTTTCCTGGCCCGGGAGATGGCCGGGGCCGTGGGGCCCGGGGGCTCGGTCGAGGGAGTGGACGTGAGCCCCGCCATGCTGGAGCTGGCCCGGGCGCGGCTGGAGGGCTTGCCGTGCGCCTCCCTGCGGGAGGGGGACGCTCTTCACCTGCCATTCGGCGATGAGGAGTTCGACGCCGCGGCGGCCATCCAGGTGTATGAGTACGTGAAGGAGATCGATCGGGCGCTCGCCGAGCTTTTCCGGGTGCTGGGCCCAGGGGGCCGGGCGGCCATCCTGGACACGGACTGGGGCTCCCTCGTCTGGCGAGCGCGGGACGGCGAGCGGGCGCGCCGCGTCATGGAGGCCTGGGACGAGCACCTGGCCGACCCCCACCTGCCGCGCACCCTCTCGGGCCGGCTGAGAAGGGCGGGGTTCGATATCCTCCGCCGGGAGGCGGTGCCCATCCTCAACCCCGAGTACAATCCGGGCACTTACAGCGCAGGGATGATCGGCCTCATCGTCCCCTTCGTCATCGGCCGCCGGGGCGTCACCAAGGAGGAGGCCAAGGCCTGGGCCGAGGACCTCAAGGCTCTGGGCGAACGAGGGGGGTACTTTTTCAGCCTCAACCGCTATCTCTTCCTCGTCCGCAAGCCGGGCGGGGCGCAGCGCGCGCAAGCGGAATCTTCCTAAAGGAGCGGACGGTCATGCCTGTGTACAGCTGGAAGGACGTGCCGGAGAAGCAGCTCAACAACATCGTGCGGGGGCGCATCGTCCAGACCAAGAACGTCATGGCCTGCCGCATCACCGCCCCCCAGGGGGGGAAGGTCAAGACCCACACCCACCCCTTCGACCAGATCACCCATCTGCTGCGCGGGAAGTTCCTCTGGCAGATCGAGGGGGAGGAGCCCCGCATCGTCCAGGCCGGGGACGTGCTGGTGCTCCCGGCCGGCACCCCGCACGGGGGCGAGGTGCTCGAGGAGGCGGAGTACATCGACATCTTCTCCCCGCCCAACCCGGATTTCGGTTGGGATAAGTAGTCGGAATGCAGGAATGAGCAGAGAAAGAAGCGGGGCGGTCGTCTGGCCGACCCGCCTCTTTTTTCGCTTGGCTTGCCTCAGTCCAGCATCGCGACGGCGCGGATGGGGGAGCCGGTGCCGCCCTTGAGCTTCAAGGGCAGGCCGATGAAGGTGAAGCGCTTGCCCACGAGGCGCTTGGGGATGACGAGGTTCTCGGTGTTGAGCATGTTGCGCTCCCTGCACACCTGGTGGGCGGGGTAGGGCTCGTCCGCGTCCGGCGTCATGGTGACCGGGTTCTCGATGGTAAAGGGCTCGCAGCCCACGTTCCCCACGCCATGGTCGGCCAAGTACTCGGCCCCCTTGCGGCTCAGGCCGGCGAACTCGGTCCACCACTTGTCCTTGTCGTGGAACCACTTCTCATAGTGCCCCGAGTGGTAGAGGAAGGTGTCGCCCTTCTCGATCTTCAAGCCGTGGCGCTTGAGCTCGGCCTCGATGTGCTCGGGCTCGATGAAGGTGCGCGCGGGGATATTGGAGAAGTCCACGCACAGGCCCCCCGTCACGAAGCGGGCGAGGGGGAGCTGGTCGATGGAGGGGGAGCCGGGCGCCGGGTTGAAGTGGTTGATGGCGTCCACGTGGGTCGAACTGTGATCGGAGAGCTTGAAGGACATCGCCATGAAGGAGAACTTGCCCTTGAAGCGCTTCGAGGACTCCTCGTGCGTCATCATCGGCGCGATTTCGGGGGTGGGGTGGAAGGGCCGGGCGTAGCCTCCGGGGGCGATGGTCTGGGCGAGGTCGATCAGCTCCACAATTCTTCTCCTTAAAATTGAACAGTGCGGATGTGACGGGGGGTCGCCTTTCATCCGCAGGGGCGGTTCGCGAACCGCCCCTGCGCGGGACAGATCTTCAAAACGCCCTCGCATGCGGCCGGAACCGGGATTCGCCGCGCGGCCGCCCGGCGGGCCTCAAATCCTGGGCGCCGAAACCGGCTTCCACGTCCGCTTGAGCTTCAAATCCTCCGCGATGGCGTTGGCGCAGTTGTAGCCGGGCGCGCCGGTGACGGCCCCGCCCACGTGGGAGCTCGACCCGCACAGGTAGAGGCCCTTCACCGGGGTGCGGAATTGGCTCACCTTGGGGTGGGGCCGGTTGAAGCCGAGCTGCTCGGGGATGTAGGCCCCGACGTGGTGGCTGGCCCGCGGCATGTTGGCGTTGCCCTTGGCGATGTCGTAGGGGGTGTAGAGGTAGCTGCCCAGGATGTTGCTCTTGTTGACGTTCGGGGCGTAGGCCTGCCACGCCTTGATGAACTCCTGGGTGAGCTCCTTGCGGTGCCTGTCCCATCCCTTGGCCCCCTCGCCGTTCAGCTCGTAGGGGGCGAAGGGCCACCAGAAGCCCACGTGGGCGCCCTCGGGGGCGTAGCTTGGCTCGAAGAGGCTGTTGCTGCCGCCGTTCCCCATGAGGCGGGGCAGATCGTTCCTGTGGATGTCCTCGAAGCACTCGTCGATCTCTTCGGTCGTGTCCGCGCCCCAGAAGATGTTGAAGGTCCTGTTGATGTCGGGTTCGAACTTGGCCGCCTTGAAGTCCGGAGCCTTCTTGAGGGCGAGGTGGATGGTGCACAGGGCGTGGGAGGCCCACTTATATTTCTTGGCAGCGGCCGAGAGCTCCTTGCCGAGGTGGCTCTCCCCCGCGAGCTGGACGGTCAGGGGCCAGTTCACCCCGCTCGCGACGAACTTCCCGGCCTGGAGTCTCGTGCCGTCGTCCAGCGCCACGCCGGTGGCCTCGCCGCCGCGGACCGCGATCTCCCTGACTGCGGCGTCCGTGAAGACCTTGCCTCCGCCCTGGACGATGACGCGCTCCAGGGCGCGGGCGAAGTTGGCGCTGCCGCCCACCGGCAGCCCGAAGTTGGCGATGCGCGAGAAGATGCGAGGAAAGAAGATCCCCGTCTTGGGCGTATTCTCCAGGGTGAAGGAGCCCAGGAAGAGCTTGAAGAGCACCCGCAGCCGCTCGTCCTCGAAGTGCTGGTCCACCGCCTCGTACATGCTGAGGTCGTTGTACGCCCAGAACTCGCGGCCCAGCGGGCCCGAGAAGCGTTCGGCCATCTCGTCCGGCGGGAGGGGCGCGCAGTACATGAACGAGGTGATGATGTCGAGCATGCCCTCGGTGAACTTGACGTGGAGCTCGCGGTAGGTTTTCGCGTCCTTCTTGTTGAGGCGGGCGATGGACTTGACCGTCTTCTCCACGTCGCGGTGGATGACGAAGCCCGTGCCGTCGCGGAAGACGCACCCCTGCTGCTGCTCGGGATAGACGAGGGCGAGGCCGTACTTGTGCAGTTCCAGGTCGTCGAGGATGGGGGAGCGGTCCAGTCCGACGTAGTAGTTCGAGTGGAGGTTGTGCTTGAAGCCGGGGAGCGTCACCTCGCGGGTCGAGCAGCCCCCGCCGATGACGCTGGCGCGCTCCAGCACGGCCACCTTCATCCCCGCCTTCGCCAGGTAGGCGCCGCAGACGAGGCTGTTGTGCCCGCCGCCGATCAAGATTCCGTCGAATGCTTCGGACATGGGTGAAAACTCCTTCCCGCATCCGGGGCCGGGGCGAGGGCCGCATCCTCCCGGCCGCGGGAGGATGCGAGTGGATTTGATCGTGTCAACGGGGATAATTTGCCCCAAGTCCGGCCCTGGCACAACCGGTCCGAAAAAGGGCGAGGCCGGGTGTGAAGAGGGCCACAGGAGCCGATGTGAGGGAAGCCACTGGCGGCCGGATTTTCCTTTCGCTTTCGGGTGACGATAATATATACAGGCCCGATCTTTCCGGCTCGGGGGCGGAGGGGACGGCGGTGCTGACCACGCTGCGGAAAACCATCGGACGGCTGGCTCTTGTCGGAGGGGCGGGCCTGCTCGTCTTTCAGGTTGTGCAGTGGAGACAGCAGGGCATCTGGACGGCCTTCCCTCTGGGCATCCTCCTGGAAGGCTTCATGCGCCTCATCGGGACGCTGATGGGAATGCTGCCCTTCGTCACTCCGGAAGGCGTCGAGATGTTCCTCTACTTCGACATTTCCCAACTTCCCGGCGTCCTGCACCGCTTCTTCCTCGTCCTTCCTCTGTCGGGTTTTCTCCTGGTCCTGGGCTATTTCTGCTTGAGATGGGAAAAATACCTGGGATAGGGTAAGCGATTGATTTGAATTCGTTTGCCGTCGCGGGGCGCCGCCGAAAAACCTTGACTCCCCGCCTCCGAATTTTTATATTGGTATTGGAAGCACGGACATCGTCATGCGCGCGACAAGAGGAGGATCTTCATGGCCAATGGCATGATGATGGCTCCAACGATGAAGATAGTGCGAAAGGTGCTGAAGGCGCCTTTCGGGCGGAAGAGGGTCCTCAAGAATCCGGAGTAAGGGCCCTGGTGCGCGGTCGCTGGCCGCACTGTGGGCCGCCGGAAAAGTCAGCGGGAAGGACGGCCGCCTTCCGAGTGTCGCTCGAGAGGGCGTGTCGCTAAGATGAGACGAGAGGCCGGGCATCCGGCCTGGGAGTCCGGCGAAGCTCCGGACCCACGAAAAGAAAAAAAGCGGCGCCGCGAGGCGCCGCTTCTTTTTTGGGCGATCGCTTGCGCGGCGCCTAGTGGCCCTTCTGGGCCTCCGCCGTCCGCTGCCGGATGGCGTCGGTGGTGTAGAGATGCCGGTCCTTGGCCAGATCGGTGTTGAAGACGGGGCAGAAGACCTCGAGCAGCATGCCCGGCTCGTGGGTCGTCATCCGGAGCATGTGCATCGCGCCCTTGGGGACGTGCACCACGTCGCCCGGGCGCAGGATGCGCGTGTCGCCCTCGAGCGTGAACTCCCACTCCCCCGCCTGGATGTAGAAGAACTCCTCGTGGTCGGGATGGTTGTGGGGCTTCGTGGGCGTGCCGC
The DNA here is from genome assembly GCA_016192135.1 of Candidatus Tectomicrobia bacterium. Classification (NCBI taxonomy): domain Bacteria; kingdom Pseudomonadati; phylum Candidatus Tectimicrobiota; species Candidatus Tectimicrobiota bacterium. The sequence goes on from JACPUR010000035.1 coordinate 119,929, forward strand.
CCGGCTCCATGATGAGGTGCTGCATCTGCATGTTGTCGCCGAAGATGCGGCGGTGGGCCGCCCCGGGACGGTCATGGGAGAGGGGAAGTAGGTCCCAGTTGTAGAACGCCATTCCAATTCCTCCTTGCTTGCGGAAATCCGCTCGGGAGCGGCTTAAGAGGGGGCGATGATAGCCCCACTCCCCGGAGGAAGAAAAGCGCCGCTCGCGTTTTCCGCGATGCGGAAGCGGGAAATCCTATTCGGGCGTCAGCTCGAGGGTGTGGATGCCCCGGGTGTACTGGTGGGGCCGGAGGGAGCGCCCGGGGGGGAGGAAGGCGTATCCCAGCCGGCGGCCATCCGCTCCCAGGACGGCGTAGAGCCGCATCGGAGCGAGGCGCCTGGCCAGCACGGGCAGCCGCTCCGCGCCCGTCTCCCCCGAGACGTAGCGGGCCGGGTTCAGGAGCAGGTGGAGGGGCTCGGCGAGGTCCTCGGCGAGGACGGCCACGCGCTCGGTCGTCTCCCGGGTTTCGAGCAGATACTCCGCGTAGAAGAGGCGGTCGCGGTAGAGCTGCTCGTCCAGGGGCGGCATGGGCTCGAGGCGGACGTTGTCGCGGGCCAGGAGGCCGGCGCCGCCGCACCCGGCGGGCGCGGCCAGCAGGAGCCCGGCCAGGATGAGGGCGCCGATGTATCCCACCGTCTTCCTCCGTCTCGGGCGCGCGCGGAAAGCTCCTCTACTCTTCCACAAACCGGCCCGCGAAGGAAGGCCCGCCGGTGGCGGCCCGCCCCTGCTTCCGCTAGACTGCCGCCCCGGCCCGCGAGAGCGGCGCTTGCCTGCCCGAATCCCCAGAGGAGAGTCCGCATGCGATTTTCCGTTGCGTCGGGCGACGGATGGTCCCAGGGCACCGACGCGATCATCCTTCCCATCGCCGAGAAGGCGAAGAACGACCGCCTCGACAAGGCGCTCGGCGGCGCGCTCTCCGCGCTGGCCCGGCGCGGCGTGTTCGAGGGCAAGGCCGGCCAGGTGCACGCCCTGCGGGTCCCCTCGCGCGGGGGCAGGCGCGGGCCCGAGGTGGCGGTGCTGGCCGGACTGGGGAAGGCCGGGGAGGCGACGCAGGAGACGGTCCGCCGCGCCCTGGGCTCGGCCGGCAGGCGCGCCCGGAGCGAGGGTGCCCGGAGCGTGGCCGTTTCCCTGGACGGCGCGGTGGGCGGAGGTCTGGGGGCGGAGGAGGCCGCCCGGGCGGCGGCGGAGGGGCTGGCGCTCGGCCTCTACCGGATGGAGCGCTTCAAGGGCGCGAAGAGCCGGGAGAAGCTCGCCAAGGAGCGCATGGAGCGGGCCGTCCTCTGCGGCGGAAGGGGCATCTCCCGGTCCGCCATGAGCCGGGGGATGCGGCTCGGGCAGATCCTGGCCGAGGGCACGGCCGTGGCGCGCGACCTGGTGAACACCCCGAGCAACGAGAAGCGCCCGCCCGACCTCGCCGCCGAGGTGCGGCGCATCGCGCGCAAGGCGGGGCTCAGGTGCACCGTCCTGGACGGCCGCCAGCTCGCCAGGCTCAAGATGGGGGCCCTCCTGGCCGTCGCGCGCGGGAGCTCCGCCCCGGCCCGCGTGTTCGTCCTGGAATACCGGCCCGGCCGGAGCTCGTCCAGGCCCATCGCGTTCGTGGGGAAGGGCGTCACCTTCGACACGGGGGGCATCTCCATCAAGCCCAGCTCGGGCCTCGAGCTCATGACCACCGACATGAGCGGAGCGGCCGCCGTGGTGGGGGCCATGGTCTGCGTCGCGCGCCTCAAGCCCCGGGTGCCCGTCGTCGGAGTGGGGGCCCTGGTCGAGAACATGCTGGGCGCGGACGCCACCCGCCCCGGCGACATCGTGCGCGCCATGAGCGGCACCACCGTCGAGATCCACAACACCGACGCCGAGGGGAGGCTCGTCCTGGCCGACGCCCTCCACTACACCAAGACGCGCTTTAAGCCCCAGTGCATGATCGACCTCGCCACCCTGACCGGGGCCTGCGTCGTGGCCCTGGGCGAAAAGCTCACGGGGCTCTACGCCACCCACGACGAGATGCGGGAGCGCATGATGCGGCTCGGGGAGGAGACGGGGGATAGGCTGTGGCACATGCCCCTCTACCCCGAGTTCGGCGACATGATGAAGGGAAAGCTCGCCGATCTCTGCAACATCTCCGGAGGGCGCTACGGCGGGGCGAACACGGCGGCGGCCTTCCTCCAGCATTTCGCCGAGGGCACCCCCTGGGTCCACCTCGACATCGCGGGCCCGGCCCACACCTCGAAGGAGGAGCCCTACCGCCCCGCCGGGGGCACCGGGGTGGGGGTGCGGCTCCTGGCCGAGCTCGCCCGCACCTGGACCAGCCTCCCCAAGCAGAAGGGCAAGGCCTTCGGGACGTGAGGGGGGAAAAATGTAGGGGCGACCGGCCGGTCGCCCCTACAGACGTGAAGAGCCATTGATTTCCTGTAGGGGCGGTTCGTGAACCGCCCCTACTTCTTTCGCTTGCCCGATGCTTGTCATTCCGAACGAAGCGCGGGATCTACGTTTCACGCCACTCGCGAAGATTCCTTCGTCGCTGCGCTCCCTCGGAATGACATGGTGCCATTGTTGAAAAATTACCTCCCCTTGATCGTCCGCGCCCTTGCCAGCACCCTCTCGGCGTGCTTGGCCATGGCCACGTCCACCATCTTCCCCTTGTAGGTCACGGCGCCCAGGCCCGCCTTCGTGCCTTCCCCGAGGGCCTGCATCATCCCCTCGTAGTAGTCCACCTCGGCCGGGCTGGGGGAGAAGACCTCGTTGAAGATGGCGATCTGCTTGGGGTGGATGGCCGCCTTGCCGGTGTAGCCCAACTGCCTGGCGAGGGCGGCGTCGGCCCGGCAGCCCGCCTCGTCGTCGAGCCGCATGTAGACGCCGTCCGTGGGGTGGGGCATCCCCGCCGCGCGGGCGTCCGTCAGGGCCTTGCTGCGGGCGTAGAGGAGGGTGACGCCGTCCGGGGACCAGGTGGCGCCCAGGTCCCGGCAGAGGTCGGCGTCCTCGGCGCTGCCGAAGTTGATGCCCACCACGCGCGGGACGGCCGTGCACATCTCGTAGCAGTTGACCACTCCCTTGGCGCTCTCGATCTGGAGGATAATCCCGATGCCCCCCGCCTCGAGGCTCCGGTCCTTCTCCAACCGGGTGAGGATGGCGTCCGCCGTCCGGGCGTCGGCCGCGCTCTCGGGCTTGGGGAGGAAGATGGCGTCCAGGCCCGCGACGGCGACGGCCTCCAGGTCCTTCTCCAGCATTCCGGTTTCGACCGCGTTCACCCGCACCAGGGTGGTGAGGGGGGCGCCGGGGGCCTTCTTGAGCCCGGGGATGGCCTGGGCCACGAGCTCGCGGGCCTTCTGCTTCTGGGCCGGGGCGACCGAGTCCTCCAGGTCGTAGAGGGCCCCGTCGGCGCCCGAGGAGGGGGCCTTGGCGACCATCTTCTCGTTGCTGCCGGGGGTGAAGAGCATGGAGCGGAGCGGCGTGGTGACGAGGGGTCGTGCCATGAGGATTAAGACTCCAAATGAGAGAGATCCATCCCTTCGAGCGCGCTGCGGACGGCGGCGGCGAAGCGGCCCGCCGCCATGCCGTCGTTCGCCCGGTGGTCGAACGACAACGAGAGCGTCATCAGGGGAAGGAGGCCGATCCCTCCGCCGGGCAGGGCCGCCGCGCGCGGCGCGATCAGGCCCGTCCCGATGATGGCCGCCTCGGGCGGGTTGAGGAGGGGGATGCCCCCCCGGGCCCCCGAGGCGCCGAAGTTGGTGAGGGTGAGAGTGCCGCCCCCCATGTCGTCGGGGGTGAGCCCCCCCGAGCGGGCGCGGGCGCCCAGGCCGTCGACCGCCCGGACGAGGTCCACGAAGCCCATCCGGTCGATCTCCCGCAGGACGGGTACCACGAGCCCCTCGGGCGTGTCCACGGCGATCCCGAGGTTGACGTAGCGCGCCACGTGCAGCTCGTCCCCCTCGAAGCGGGCGTTCAGCCGCGCGTGGGCGGGGTCGCGCAGGGCGTGGACGATGGCCAGGGCGAGGAAGGGCGTGTAGCTGAGCGAGGCCCCGTGCCCCTCCCGGAAGCGCTCCTTGTGGGCCTCGCGCCAGGCGGCGATGCGGCTCATGTCCACGTCCATCCACAGGCTCGCCTGGGGGATAGCCGCCGAGCGCGAGAGGTTCTCGGCGATGCGCCGGCGGAGGCGGGTCAGGGGCTCCCGCCGCTCACGGGGCTTCCCTTCCTCCGCCAGGGGGCGGAAGAGGAGCCTCACCGAGGGCGCGGCGGAGCCCCCCGCCTCGATGAAGCGCTCCACGTCCCGCGCCGTCACCCGGCCCCCCGCCCCCGTGCCGGGGAGGCCGAGGATCGTCCCCAGCGGGATGCCGTGCTCCGCCGCGAGGCGCTGCACGCGGGGGGAGAGCCATTTTCCTTGGCTATCGGGCGCCGCTTGCCGCGCTTGGGGAGCGGCGGGCCTCGACGGGGCGGGGGACACGGCGGGGGCTTGGCGCGGCGGGAGCGGGGCCACGGGGGCCACCCAGTCCCCCTCCGGCTGCTTGGGGGGGCCGGAGGCTTTCGGTGCGGCGCCTCCGGCCGGGGCCTTCGGCGCGGGGGAGGTCTCGGGAGGCGCGTCGGGGATCTCTTCTTCCGTTTCCAGCAGGGCGAGCACCTCGCCCACCGGGACGGTGGCGTCCGGAGCGACCAGGACCTCCTTCAGCACCCCGTCCGCCGGGCTCTCGACCTCGAACTCCACCTTATCGCTCTCGGCGGAGAGGAGAGGCTCTCCCTTCGCCACGCGATCTCCCGCCGCCTTCTTCCACTCGACCACGGTGCTCTCGTGAACGCTCGTGCCCATGCGCGGCATGCGGATGCGGGCGATGGGCATGGGGGGCTCCACCTTTTCGCAAATCGGGCGATAGGGCCGAGGGAGACTGCCTCCGGCGCGCCGGGGCGCCTTACTCGCAGGGGTGCATCCGCCGATTTCCCGCAGGGGCGGTTCGCGAACCGCCCCTCCGAAAAGCGCCTCGCGCCTCGCGTGCGCCCGTTTGCCCGCCGCCCGGCCATGCGCCGCTAGAACGCGGCCAGTTCCCGGAGCGCCCCGACGACCTGGGCGGTGCCGGGGAGATACGCCTTCTCGAGCGGCGGGCTGAGGGGCACGGGGCAGTCCGGCGCGCCGACGCGGCGGATGGGGGCGTCCAGGTGCTCGAACACCTCCTCCGCGATGAGCGCGGCGATCTCTCCGCCGACCCCGCCCCTCTTGCGGGCCTCGTGGAGGATGAGGAGCTTGCCCGTCTTCTTCACGCTCCGGAGGATGGCCTCCTTGTCCATGGGGACGAGGGTGCGAAGGTCGATGACCTCGGCCGAGACGCCCTCCCTCTCCAGCACCTGGGCGGCCTCGAGGGCCTCGAGGACGCTGGTCCCGAAGGTGAGGAGGGTCAGATCTTCGCCCTCGCGCAGGGTGCGCGCCTGGCCGAAGGGCACGGTGTAGTCGCCCTCCGGAACGTCGATCTGGAGCTGGGGAGGGAGATCCGCCGGCCGGTAGTTGTAGAACTTCTTGTACTCCATGAAGATGACGGGATTGTCGTCCCGGATGGCCTGCTTGAGCATCCCCTTGGCGTCGTAGGCGGTGGCCGGGGCGACTATCTTCAAGCCGGGCGTGCCGAAGAACCAGCTCTCGGGATTCACGCTGTGGTAAGGGCCCCCGCTCACGAGAGCCGCCGAGGGGAGGCGCAGGACGATGGGGACGGGGCCCATCCGCCGGTAGTGGTTCCCGGCGGCGAAGTCCACGATCATCTTGAAGGCCTCGGTCACGAAGTCCGCGAACTGGTACTCCACCACGGGCCGCATCCCCGCCAGGGCGGCGCCGATGGCGGCGCCGGTGAAGCCGGCCTCGCTCAAGGGGGCGTCCACCACCCGGTCGCGCCCGAAGTGCTGCTGGAATCCCTTGGTGATGTAGAAGGCGCCCCCGCCCAGGCCGATGTCCTCCCCGACGAGGAATACCCGCTCGTCGCGCTCCATCTCCTCCCAGAGCGCGGCGCTCAAGGCCTCCCGGTAGGTGATGAGGCTCATTCGGCGAACACTCCCTCCGCCACCTTGGCGGGATCGGGGAAGGGGAGCTTGAGGGCGGTGTCCCGTGCCTCCTCCGCCTCCCGGCGGGCCCGGGCGTGGGAGGCGGCGATCTCCTCGGGCGTCAGCACCTCGTACTCGATCAGGTACTGGTCGAAGCGCTTGATCGGGTCGCGCTTCTCCTGCCAGAGCTTGAACTTCTCCATGTCCACGTAGTCGGTGAAGCGGTCGTAGACCGAGTGCCCGCCCAGCCGCATGGTGACGCTCTCGATGAGGGTGGGGCCCCCGCCCCGGCGGGCGCGCTCGAGGGCCCGGGAGACGACCTCGCGGACCAGGAGCACGTCCGTGCCGTCGATGAGGAAGCCGGGCACCCCGTAGCCGGACGCCCGGAGGGCCAGGGCGGGGCAGGCGTACTGGTCCGAGAGGGGGGTCTTGTAGGCGTACTGGTTGTTGTCGATCACGACGGCGAGGGGGAACTTCCGCACCGCCGCGAAGTTCATGGCCTCGTGGAAGTCCCCCGAGCTGGTGCCGCCGTCCCCGATGTAGGTGAGGACGGCCTGCCCATTCCGCTGGAGCTTGGCCGCCCAGGCGATGCCCGCCGCGATGGGGACCATGGTGCCGATGTGGCTGATGAGCTGGGTGATCTTCTTGGGCCGGTAGCCCATGTGGAAGTTGCCGTCGCGGCCTTCGGAGGGCCCGCCGGCCCGGCCGAAGAAATGGGCCATGATGCTGACGGGGGGGTGGCCCTTGGCGAGGTGGGCCCCGCAGTTGCGGTGCATCGGGACGAGCCATTCCTCCTCCCGCAGGCAGGAGGCGCTCCCCACGCCGGCCGCCTCGTTGCCCCGGCTGAAGAAGGCGGTGCCCGGGACGTGCCCGGAGCGGAAGGCGGAGTCGAGCGTCTCCTCGACGGCGCGGGTCAGGGAGAGGAGGTGGTGGAGGCGGAGGGCGTCCGGTTTCCCGGGCCTCAGGTCCTCGCGCTGGATGGGGACCCAGCGCGCCTCCAGGCCCTCGATGGAGAGGTAGCGGTCCGCGAGGTCGCGAAAGAAGTCCAGCCCGGCGAGCTCCTCGCTCCGGACCGGCTCGCTCGCGGCGTTCTGGATTTTGGCCCGCATGGCGCCATCCCTATGTGCGTGGCTGCGAGCTGCGGTAGGACTTCCCCCCATTCATATACCAGAAAAAAGAAGATGGCGGGAAGGAAGGCCAATACCGGAGCGTCCTACCCAGGCTTTTCTCCCCGGCCCGTCTAGGGTAGAGTCGCCCCCGGACGCCCGCACGTGAATTGCGCACCCCCCCCTCGGGGGCCATCGGGAAGGAACGATGTCCAATCTCCTGGTTGTAGGCTCCATGGCCATCGACTCCGTCAAGACCCCCTTCGGCGAGCGCGACGAGGCCGTGGGCGGCTCGGCCACCTACTTCTCCATCGCCGCGAGCTTTTTCGCCAAGATCCGTCTCCTGGCCGTCGTGGGGCGAGATTTCCCGGAGGATACGCTCAACTTCCTCCGCGCGCGGGGGGTGGACCTGGCCGGCCTCGAGCGCAGCGACGGGCAGACCTTCCGCTGGAAAGGGGAGTATGGCTATGACCTCAACACCGCGCATACCCTGGAAACCCGCCTGAACGTGTTCCAGTCGTTCCGGCCCCAGGTGCCGCCCGCCTACAAGGAGAGCGAGTATCTCTTCCTGGCCAACATCGACCCGGGGCTCCAGGCATCGGTGCTGGACCAGGTGAAATCCCCGCGCTTCACCGCTTGCGACACCATGAACTTCTGGATCTCGGGCAAGCGCGAGGAGCTCCTGGAGACCCTCCGCCGGGTGGACGCGGTGGTAATCAACGAGGCCGAGGCGCGCGAGCTGGCCGGGGAGTCCAACATCGTCCGCGCCGCCCGCAAGGTCCTGGCGATGGGGCCCGAGACAGTGGTCATCAAGCGCGGGGAGTACGGGGCCCTCCTTTTCCAGAATGAGCATATATTTTCGGCCCCCGGCCTGCCCCTCGAGCACATCTACGACCCCACCGGCGCGGGCGACTCCTTCGCCGGAGGCTTCATGGGCTACCTGGCCTCCACGGGCGACATGACCCAGGCCGGCTTCCGCCGGGCCGTCATCTACGGAAGCGTGATGGCCTCCTTCAACGTGGAGTCGTTCAGCTACGACCGGATGCGCACCCTGACGGCGGCGGAGGTCCACGCCCGGTACGGAGAGTTCAGTGACCTCGCCCACTTCGAGCGCTTGTAGGGGACGGAGGTGCGCATCATCGGCGGCCGCGCCCGGGGCCGCCGCCTCGCCTCCCCCCGGGGGGAGACGGTCCGGCCCACCGGGGATCGAGTCCGTGAGGCCCTCTTCAACATCTGGGGCCAGAACCTCGAGGGGGTCCGGCTCCTCGACGTCTGCGCCGGGAGCGGGGCCATCTCCTTGGAGGCCTTGAGCCGAGGCGCCGCCGAGGCGGTGGCGCTCGAGGTCGACCCGGGCCTCTGCCGGCGCCTAGAGGAGGAGGCCGGGCGCCTGGGCCTCTCGGCGGGTCTCAAGGTCGTCCGCGGCGACGCGAGGCGGGAGTTGGCCCGCCTCCGGCAATCGGGGGCGCCGCCGTTCGACCTGGCGTTCGTCGACCCGCCGTGGCGGGAAACCGCCCTGCGGCGCGAACTGGCGGACCTTCTCTTCGAGCCGTCCGCGCTCTGCCGGGAGGCGGCGGTCGAGGTCCCGAGGGGGGAGGAATTTATGGCTCCCGCGGGCGCGGAGCTCATCCGGCAATCGAGGTATGGGGACACGCGGCTCTGTTTTTTGAGGGTGAGGGAAGGGCGGGGGGCCTGACGAATTTTCTCTCTCGCCTCCGAATGTTACATACTTTCCACCGAACTTGTGAAAAATCAGGGGGGAAGACGAAAGCTCAAGGCGCGGATAGGCGAAAATTTTTCGCAACTCATTGATTTTAAGAGGAAAATATGTTTTGCCCCGGATTAAGGCAGGATAACTTAAGTGGCGTATTTTGGGGATGTTAGCGGGGCCAGCCACAGAGTTATCCACATCTTGTCCACTATTTCTGTGGGGAAGATACCTGACCTGGATACCCGGGGATTTTCCGGAGGAAAGGAAGGTTGCTCCAGCGCTTTGATTTGACAGGCAGGACCGCTCTCGTCACCGGAGGAGGAACCGGCCTGGGCCGGGCAATGGCCCGCGCCCTGGCGGAGGCAGGGGCCGACGTGGCGGTCGCCGCCCGGCGGCGGGAGAAACTGGAGGAGGCGGCGGCCGAGATCCGCTCCCTGGGGCGGCGCGCCGCCGCGATCGAGCTGGACGTGACCGATTCCGCGTCGGCCGCCCGGGCCGTCGCCGAGGCCGAGGCCGCTCTCGGACCCCTGAACGTTCTAGTGAACAACAGCGGCATCAGCGGGGAGGGCTGGGCGGCGGAGCTCCCGCTCGAGCGCTGGGAGCAGGTGATGGCCACCAACCTCCGCGGCGCCTTCCTGATGTGTCAGGCGGCGGGGCGGGGGATGATCGAGCGCAAGGGCGGCGCGATTATCAATGTCGCCTCGGTCGCCGGCATGGTGGGCATCCGGATGCTCGCGGCATACTCGGCGAGCAAGGGGGGCCTCATCCAGCTCACCCGCACCCTCGCACTCGAATGGGCCCGCTACGGGGTGCGGGTGAACGCTCTCGCGCCGGGCTATTTCCTGACGGACCTCAACCGCGGGCTCTTCACCTCCGAGGCGGGCGAGCGGATGATCCGAAATCACATCCCGATGGGCCGGGTGGGCCAGCCGTCCGAGCTGGCGGGGGCCGTCGTGTTCCTCGCGAGCGAGGCATCGAGCTTCGTGACGGGGGCCGTCCTTACGGTGGACGGGGGCCAGAGCGCCCAATAGGGTTTTTTGAGTGATTTTGGGCGGTGAATTCGGGCGCCCCGTCCAGAAGCGCCGCCACTGGGCCTACGGGAGGAGGGGCGCCCGGCCGAAGACGCGGTTCGCGGCGAGGTCGGCGAGCGCGCCCTCGGCCTCGGCCAGGGGGTAGGTCGCCGAGATGATCGGCTTCACCCAGCCTTCCCCCACCCACCGGGCCGCCTCGGCCAGTTCCGCCCGGTTCACATAGCGCGAGCCCGTCACGACAATCTCATCCGAGACGAAGCGGGTCGGGTCGCTCGCGAAGACCGCGCCAGGCTGGAAGCCCACCACGACGAGCGTCCCCGCCGCGGCGAGGGAGGCGAAACTCTTGGAGAGGGTCTCCTCCGTCCCCACGAACTCCAGCACGGCTTCGGCCCCTTTGCCCTTCGTGATCTCGGCCACCGCCGCGGCGAAATCCTCCCGGCGGCTGTTCACGGCGTGGTCCGCGCCGAGGGCCCTCGCCCGGGCGAGGCGGCCATCGTCGATGTCCACGGCGACCACCCGCGCGCCGAAGCGCTTGCCGATCTGCACGGCGTGGATGCCCACCCCCCCGCACGCCCCGACGATCACCAGATCATCCCCGGGACGGACCCCCGCGCGGGTCTTGATGGCCTTGAGGGGAGTCGCCACCGGGCTCACGATGACGGTGGCCTCGGCGTACCCCACCCCATCGGGAATACGGCAGAGGTTGCGCGCCGGGGAGCGGACGTATTCGGCGTAGCCCCCGTCGGCGTGGACCCCGAGGTAGCCCCGGAAGTTCCGGCAGAGCGTGTCCCGCCCCACTTGGCAGAACCGGCAGGAGCCGCAGGTCAGATAGGCGTGGAGGACGGCGCGGTCCCCCTCCCGCCAGCCCTCGACGCCCACGCCCAGGGCCGCGACCTCCCCCGCGATCTCGTGGCCCATCACGAGGGGGAGCTTTCCCGCCGCGCGCCCGGCTCGGATGGTCACGTCGAACTGATCCGGGGCGCAGGCGTGCACACGCAGCACCACCTCCCCCGGACCGGGGACGGGATCGGGCACTGTTTCAAGGGAGAGCCCGCCGCCCCATTCCCGGAGGACCATCGCGCGCACGTTTGGTTCCTCAGAGGGCAGGAGGGAGGGGGGGCGGGGACTGGCGCATTCCCCGGATGAGCTCGAGCCCCCGCGCCTCGAACAGCTCCTGAATCTTCTCCGGAGTCCAGCGGTAGAACCCCCGGCCGCTCTTGATGCCGAGGCGCCCCTCCTCGATCAGGCGGTCGAGCATGGGCGAGGGGTCCGGCCGGTGATCCAGGTGGGGCTGGATGTTCCTGTGGACGTCGCGAAGGACATCGATGCCCGAGAAATCCGTCATGGCCAGGATGCCGAGCACGGGGATGAGCCGGCCCACCGAGCGCAGGACCGCGTCCACGGCCTCGGGGGTGGCGTAGCCCTGTTCGACGATGTAGTAGGCCTCCCGGCGCAGGGCGGTGGTCAGGCGGGTGCCGATGTGGCCGGGGACCTCCCGGCAAATGACGGGCTCCTTGCCCGCCCGGCGCAAGAGGGCGCACGTGGCCTCGATCACCTCCGGGGCCGTCCGGTCCCCGGGCACCACCTCCACCACCGGGATGAGGGGCGGGGGGGTGTAGTTGTGGGTGGCGATGCAGCGCTCGGGGCGCCTCGTGCCGCGGGCGATGTCGCTGATGCGCAGGCCCGAGGTTTCGCTGGCGAAGATGGCGCTCTCGGATGCGAGGGACTCCAGGCGCCGGAAAAGCTCCTGCTTGACCGGAAGCTGCTCGGCGACGGCCTCGACGACGAACCCGGCCTCCGCCACGCAGCCGGCGAGGTCGGTGGTGGGGCGCACTCGGGCGCGGGCCGCTTCGGCCTCCCCGCGGGAGAGCGCGCCCGCCCCGGCCAGGAGGGCGAGCCCCTTCCCGATGGCCTCCATCGCGCGGGCCGAGCTCTCCTCCGTGCGGTTGTACATCGCCACGGCGAAGCCGGCCTGGGCGAACTGCTGGGCGACGCCGTGCCCCACGTAGCCGCCGCCCACCACGGCGATCTTCTGGACGTCTTGCGCCCGGACGAACGGGGCCATTGGGCTCACTCCGCGATGTAGCCCGTCCGCGCGACGCCGCGCAGCATCTCGCCGATTTTGATCCGGTGAACGTCCGACGTGCCGTCGATATGGTAGCACATGAGCGCGTCCCGCAGGATTTTCTCGACCGGGTAGTCGCGCATGTACCCGTAGCCCCCCATGAGCTGGAGCGCCATGTCGCACACCTTGGGGCCCACGTCCGAGGAGAAGATGGAGGCGAGGATGCCGTGCTTGGCGTCGTAGTCGGGCTGGTCCGCCATCCATGCCGCCTGGACGCATACGGCGCGGGCGGCCTCGAGCTGGGCCGCCATCTCCCCGAGCCGGAGGGCGACGGTGGGATGCTCGATGACGGGCTTTCCTCCCTGGACCCGGGTTTTCGCGTATTCGACGGCGTACTCGAAGGCCGCGCGCCCCAGGGCGAGGCCGAAGGCCCCCGTCGTCGGCACGTGCCGCGCCCCGAACGAGGCGAGGTAGCGAAGCCCCTGGTTCACCTCGCTCACCCGGTTGAAGTCGGGCACCCGGCAGTTCTCGAAGATGAGCTCGGCGTTCATCATCAGGCGGTTCCCGAGCTTGTCGTGGATGCGCCCGACGCGGAACCCCGGCGTCCCCCTCTCGATGAGGAACACGGTCAGGCCCCGGGTGACGCCCACCGACTTGTCCGTGCGGGTCGCGATGAAGAAGAGCTTGGCGACCGAGGCGCAGGCGATGAAGTGCTTGGTGCCGTTGATCACCCAGCCGTCCCCGTCCCGCACCGCGGTGGTGCGAACGCCGCCGTCCGGCCCGTCGTAGGGCATGAGGGTGTCGCAGCCGGAATCGGGCTCGGTCATCGCGACGGCCAGGAGCGCCCGGTCGTCATCCGTGAACTTGGGGAGAAAGTGGTCCCGCTGCTCCCTCGAGCACTTCTGGACGAGGAGCTTGGCCATTTTCCAGGCCTGGTGGAAATGGGTGGCGAAACCCGAATCCGCCTGGCAGAGCTCCTCCAGCATGAGAAGATGGGTGAGGATGCCGATGCCGCCGCCGCCGTATTCCTTGGGGAGGGCCGCCGTGCGGAGCCCGGCCCTCGATCCTTCCTCGATGACGTGCCAGGGGAAGCGCCGGTGCACTTCGGCGGGGTCCGCCAGCCGGTCGAGCTCGGCCACGACGGGCTTGATCTTCCTCATGGCGAAGTCGCGGGCCAGCTCTCGCAGCCTGATTTGCTCGTCCGAAAGCCGCATGTCCATGTTGCCATTCCTCCGGTATGGGCCGGCAGGATTCCTGCCGTTGAGCGTGTCCGGTAAGAGCGTTCCCAGCGCAATGGGATCATGTCCCCGCGATCCCGCTTGAATCGGACACTACGATCCTTTTTGTGCCATGTCATTCTCTTGTCCGCCCCCATCCGCGGTCCAATAATTCCGCTCCTCTCGCGGATTCGCCAGACCCCCGGCGCCTGGGCCTGGCTCGTTCAAGCGGCGCTGGAGTATCCGCCGTTTTTCCGGGCGGCACTTGATTTCGGGCGAGGTTTGGACGATAAGATGGGGGGTCGCGGCCGGGATTTGCCCGCCGCGGGCTTCTTTTTCTGGCAGGAGGCCGATCGGCCATGCATCGGTGGAATCCAGTCCGAGGGAGGGCCAGGGGCGCGGCCAAGACGCCCCGACCGTCGCTGGCTCCCTAGGCGCCAGCGCAGGTGAGCGCCAGCCGGGCGGAAAAGCCTCGCAGCGAGGGAGGCGGCGCCGGGCGGGCCAACAGTGGATTCTCTCCCTAGGAGCCCGTGATTCATGCCGAAGCGCACTGTCGTCTCTCAAGCGGCCCCGAAAGGCCCGGCCGCCTCGATTCCCCGCGTACGCATCTTCGACACCACCCTCCGGGACGGCGAGCAGTCCCCCGGCTGCAGCATGGACCGCTTCCAGAAGGTCCAGATGGCTCTCCAGCTCGAGAAGCTGGGGGTGGACATCATCGAGGCCGGCTTCCCCATCGCGTCGAACGATGAGTTCGAGGCCGTGCGGGACGTGGCCAAGGCGGTCAAGCGGCCCATCGTGGCCGGCCTCTCCCGCTCCTCTCGCGGGGACATCGACCGGTGCTGGGACGCCGTCCGCCACGCGCGGCGGCCGCGCATCCACACCTTCATCGCCACCTCCGACATCCACCTCAAGTACAAGCTCAAGATGACGCGGCAGGACCTCCTGAAGGAGATCGCCGCCTCGGTGCGGTACGCCCGGAAGCTCTGCCGCGACATCGAGTGGAGCGCCGAGGACGCCACCCGGTCGGACTGGGACTTCCTCGCCGAGGCCGTCAAGGTCGCCATCGCCGAGGGCGCCACGACCATCAATCTGCCCGACACGGTGGGCTACATCGTCCCGAGCGAGTTCCGCCGCTTCTGGGAGCACATCTTCGAGAAGGTCCCGGCCTACGAGGACGTCGTCTTCAGCGCCCACTGCCACAACGACCTGGGCCTGGCCGTGGCCAACAGCCTGATGGCCGTGGAGTGCGGCGTGCGCCAGGTCGAGTGCACCGTCAACGGCATCGGGGAGCGGGCCGGGAACGCCTCGCTCGAGGAGGTCGTGATGGCGCTCCACACGCGCGAGGACGCGCTGCCCTTCACCACGAACATCCGCACGCGGGAGATCTACCCGGCGAGCCGCCTCCTCACCTCGATGACGGGCATCCCCGTCCAGCCGAACAAGGCCGTCGTGGGCAAGAACGCCTTCGCCCACGAGGCGGGCATCCACCAGCACGGCGTCCTCTCCAAGGCCATCACCTACGAGATCATGACGCCCAAGTCGGTGGGCCGGCCCTCCAACTCGCTCGTGCTCGGGAAGCACTCGGGCCGGGCCGGGCTGCGCAACCGCTACGCGCAGCTCGGCTTCAAGATGACGAAGGACGAGGTCTCGGCCATCTACCCGCGCTTCATCGACCTGGCGGACAAGAAGCGCGAGGTCTACGACGAGGACCTCATCGCCCTCCTGCAGGAGGAGCGGGCGGGCCAGGCCGGCAGCTCCTACCAACTCGAGTTCCTCCAGGTGACGAGCTCCACGGGCACCCAGCCGGCGGCGACGGCCATGGTCCGCATCCGGGAGGGCGACACGGTGCACTCCGAAGTGGGCCGAGGGAACGGCCCCGTGGACGCGGCGGTCTACGCCATCCTGCGCATCACGGGGGCCAAGTGCCGGCTCACGGACTTCGCGGTGCACTCCGTCACCCGGGGGCGCGACGCCATGGCCGAGGCGAACCTGACGGTGGAGTTCGAAGACGGGATTCAGCTCGCGGGCCACGCGGCGAGCCCCGACACCGTCGAGGCGGGGGCCAAGGCCTTCCTCAACGCCGTGAACAAGCACCGCCTCACCCAGAGCCTGAAGCAGAACGGCCCGAAGGGGAAGGGCAGGAAGAAGAAGAACGGCCGCGCGAAGGAGGAACTGAAAGGCATCTGACGCGCAAGGCGCGAGTCGCGGGCGGGGCCCTTCGGGGCCCCGCTTTTTTTCCTGCGCCGCGCGGATGCCCGCTGGGCCGTAGCGTATCCCTTTCTCGTTGCCTTTCGTCGCCAATTGTGGTTAATTGCATCCATTAGTCGTTTCTTTGTGCAAACGAAGGGAGGCGCTCTTTCCCCGGGGGGCCTTTCCTGCGCGGCTTTTCCCGAACTCCGCCGTTTTTTCCCGGGCGGTGGCCCACGTTGCCAAATCGAGGGAGGGGCAAAGCATGAAGCACACCGGAAAATTCTGGTTCGGAGGATGGGCGCTGGCCGTCTGGTTCGCCGCCGCCTCTCTCCTGGCGGGTTTCCCGACGGCCGCCCAGGCCGCCGAGAAGCCCATCAAGATCGGCTTCAGCATGGCGCTGACTGGCGGCCTCGCCGCGGGGGGGAAGGCGGCCCTTCTGGCCATGCAGATTTGGGCCGAAGACGTGAACAAGAAGGGCGGGCTGCTGGGGCGGCCCGTTGAGTTGGTGTTCTACGATGACCAGACCAAGCCCGCGAACGTGCCCACGATCTACACGAAGCTCCTCGACGTGGACAAGGTGGATTTCGTGGTTTCACCCTATGGCACCAACATGACCGCTCCGGCCATGCCCATCGTGATGGAGCGCAAGCTTACGTTCATATCCCTCTTCGCCCTCGCCATCAATGAGAAGTTCAACTACCCCTATTATTTCGGAAGCATGCCGACGGGCCCGAAACCTTACGATGACTGGTCCACGGGTTTCTTTGAAGTCGCTGCCGCGCAGAACCCCAAGCCCCGGACGGTCGCCCTCGTCGGCGCGGACGCCGAGTATCCTGTGAACGCCCTCACTGGCGCCCGGAAGAACATCCAGAAGCATGGCTTCCGGATCGTCTATGACAAGCGTTATCCCCCGGCCACGACGGACTACACCCCCATCGCCCGCGCCATCAAGGCGGTCAACCCGGACATCGTCTACGTAGCCTCCTATCCCCCCGATACGGTGGGCATGATCAAGGCCTCCAAAGAGGTCAACCTCAAGCCCAAGATCTTTGGAGGGGGCATGGTGGGGCTTCAGTTCACCCCCATTCAGCAGAATCTCGGGGTTGCGCTGAACGGGATAGTGAACTACCACACCTGGGTGCCCGAGCCGACCCTGATGTTTCCCGGCATCGGAGATTTCTTCAAGAAGTACAAGCCCAGGGCTGTCGCCGAGAAGCTCGATCCTTTAGGCTACTATCTTCCGCCGTTGGCCTACGCCTACCTGGAGGTTCTGGCCCAGGCCATCGAGGCCACGAAGAGCCTGGATCAGAAGATGGTCGGGGAGTACATCCGCAAGACCGAGTTCAGCACGATCGCGGGCAAGATTAAGTTCGCCACCAACGGCGAGTGGGCGAAATCCCGCATGCTCATGACCCAGTTCCAAAACATCAAGAGCGGCGATTTGGAGGAGTTCAGCAAGCCGGGCAAGATGGTGGTGCTTTCTCCCGAGGAGTTCAAGTCCGGGAAGCTGATCTATCCGTTCCAGGGCTGGAAGTAGCTTTTCCTTCGCGGCAAGGGACAAGGGCCGTGCCTTCCTGAGGTGCGCGCCCTTGTCCTTTGTTGAGAAAGGATGGGCTCGAAATTCATGGAATTGTTGCTGAACGCCGTCAAGGATGGGTTGCTGCTGGGGGGTTTTTACGGCGCTATCAGCGTGGGGCTTACGATCTCCTTTGGCCTCCTGGATGTGGTCAACATCGCGCATCCGATATTCATTATTCTGGGTTCTTACATCGCCTACGTTCTGAACTCGACTTGGGGGGTTGACCCTCTTCTTGCGGGCCTCTTGCCCGCTCCTCTCTTCTATTGGCTCGGGGTGGCGGTCTACCGCGTCTACTACAGGAGCTTCGAGAGGAGGGGCGAGGAGTCCCTGCGGGGGCTGGTGTTCTTCTTCGGTATTCTGTTTCTCATCGAGGTGAGCCTCATCATCACCTACGGGGTGGACTACCGGCTGGTGAGCGCGGGTTACATCGGGCGATCCTTGGATTTGGGGGGCTTGAGCTTCGCCTATCGCCTGCTCGTCCCCTTCCTCGCGGGTTCCCTGCTGACGCTGGCTCTTTTCCTGTTCCTCACCAGGACCTTCTACGGAAAGGCCATCATGGGGGTCTCTCAGGACCGTTTCGCCCTTCAGCTCATGGGGGCTGACCCCGTCAAGATCAAGACCATCGCCTTCGGCCTGAGCATCGCCACAACGAGCCTGGCCGGCGCCCTGCTCATCATAATCGGCCCCGTCGAGCCTTCTGTGGGAAGGGTGTACATCGGGCGGGTGTTCGCCGTCGTCGTTTTGGGGGGGATGGGGAGCGTGGGGGGGACCTTGGTCGCCGCCATCATCGTCGGTGTGGCGGAGAGCTTGACCTCCATCTTCGTGGGGCCCGCTTGGTCGGAGGCCGTCTCTTTCGCGCTGCTTCTGCTTGCCCTGGCGGTGAGGCCTTCCGGCCTCTTCGGAAGATAGCCTTGAAGCGCTGGGTTTGGCCTGTTTTGGTAGCGACAGCACTCATGCTGGCGACCTTGCTGTCGCAAAGGTTCATCCGGAATCAGTATTTCTTCTTCGCGGGCTACGTCATTCTGCAATACGTTATCCTCGCCACCGCCTGGAACATATTGGGCGGCTACACCGGCTATGTGAATTTCGGGACGTCGGCCTTCTTCGCCCTGGGTGCCTACTCGGCGGCGATTCTGATCAACAAGCTGGGCGTTTCCCACTTCCTGGCCCTCGTCGTCGCGGGAGGGCTGATCTCCGGGCTCCTGGGGCTGGGCATCGGATACCTGACGCTCCGCCTGAGAGGGGTGTTTTTCTCGATCGCCACCTTGGCCCTCGCCGTCGTTTTGCAGACGGCCATCATCAATTGGGATTATGTCGGAGGAGCGCGGGGGATCTATGTTCTGCGGCCGAAGGAAGCTCCCTTCTTCGGGCATTACGTGGAGTTTCTCTTCATCATGATGGTGCTCCTCTCCTTGGTTTCCGTCGGGGTGGCCTGGTGGATCGAGAATTCCTGGGTCGGACGGGGGCTCGCCGCGATCCGGGACAACGAGGAGGCGGCCGAGTGCATGGGAGTTCCCATCCTCAAGCTCAAACTCTTCGCCACCACCGTGAGCGGGATTCTCATGGGCGTTGCGGGGGCCCCCTTCCCCTACTACATCACCTACCTGGAGCCTTCCTCGGCCTTCAACCTGGACTACGCCGTGAACAGCCTGGCCATGCCCATGATCGGCGGGACGACGACCTGGATCGGGCCCGTGATCGGGGCGGTCCTCTTGGGGACGGCCCAGCAGCTGGCCACGGTGACCATTTCCTCGCATTTGAACCTTCTTCTGGTGGGGGTGATTCTCGTGGCCTTCGTCGTGTTGGCGCCTGAGGGAATCGTCGGCCTTGTGCAGCGGCTCAGGAGGAGGAAGCTTTCCTGATGGCGGAAGCCCTGCTGGAAGTCCAAGGCGTGGTCAAGCGCTTCGGGGGCTTCACCGCCCTGAACGGCGTCTCCTTCGAGGTGAGGGAGGGCGAGCGCTTCGGCCTCATCGGGCCGAACGGATCGGGCAAGACCACCCTCATCAACTGCATCTCGGGGGCGCTCCGCAACGACGACGGGCGGATCCTCTTCCGCGGGATCGACATCACCAGGACACCCGCGTACCGGCGGACCCGGCTGGGGATCGCGCGGAGCTTCCAGATCCCCCGGCCATTCTCCAGCATGACGGTGGCGGAGAACCTCTGCATCCCGCTCGAGTACGCCGCCGGCGTCCGCGACGCGGACGCTCCCGGCGAGGCGCGGGAGATCCTCCGGCGCATCGGGCTCGAATCCAAGGCGGACGCGCCGACCGGCGGCCTCACCCAGATCGAGCTGCGCAAGCTCGAGCTCGCCCGCGCCATGGCGGCCCGGCCCAGCCTCCTCATCTCGGACGAGGCCATGGCGGGGCTCTCCAGCGCCGAGGTGGACGAGATCCTCGCCCTCCTCGGCCGCCTCAACGCCCAGGGAATCACCGTCATCATGATCGAGCACATCATGCGGGCGGTCATGAGCTTCTCCGAGCGAATCGTGGTGCTCGACGCGGGGGACAAGATAGCGGAGGGCACGCCCGGGGAGATCGTGAACAACAAGGACGTGGAGAAGGCCTACCTTGGCGAATAGGCTGGTCCTCAAGGACGTGCGGGCGGGCTACGGGTCCGTCCAGGTCCTCCACGGCGTCTCGGTGGAGGTCGCCGAGGGCGAGACGGTCGTGCTCCTCGGCACGAACGGCAACGGGAAGAGCACCCTCATTAAGTGCATCATGGGCATGGTGCGGCCGGATGCCGGGGAGATCTACCTCGAGCGCGACGGCCGGCGCATCGACCTCATCGGGAAAGCGCCGGAGGAGGTGGTGAACCTCGGCATCACCCTCGTCCCCGAGGGGAGGCGGCTCTTCCCCAAGCTCACGGTCGAGGAGAACCTCCTCCTCGGCGCCTACCGCGCCGAGGCGCGGCGCGAGATCGGCGGCAACCTCGCCTTCTGCTACGAGGCCTTCCCCATCCTGGAGCAGCGCAAGCGCCAGCTCGCCGGGAGCATGAGCGGGGGCGAGCAGCAGATGCTCGCCGTGGCCCGGGCCCTCATGTCGGCCCCGCGCATCCTCCTGGTGGACGAGCCCTCCGTGGGCCTCGCCCCCATCTTAGTCAGCCGCGTGATCGCCAAGATCAAGGAGCTCAAGGAGCGCTACCACCTCACCGTCCTGATGGCCGAGCAGAACTTCAACCAGGCCGTCAAGATCGCCGACCGTGGCTACATCATCGTCCACGGCCAGATCGAGTTCGAGGGCAAGGACGCGGGCGAGCTCTCCGGCCACGAGCTCGTCAAGAAGTTCTACCTCGGGTTGTAGGGCCTCCCGCGCGAACCCGTCATCACCGTTTTTTATCGTTGAATCGCGTTGAACCGTCCCCTCGCGCGCGCCCCGAAAAATGGGGAAGTATCCGGTATTATCCGCGACTGTCCGGCACGCCCCCGCCCCGCCGCGCGCCCCCTCGCTTCGTAAAAAAAAGGCGTAATTCCCCATAATTTCCCGGAACGGGCCGGAAGGCCCCTCTCTCCCACGGCCGGCCTCCTTGTCCCCCCCCTTTGGAACACCCCCCCTTGCCAAGGGGGGCAGGGGGGGTAGCAGGAGGGGGAGGTAAAGGGGGGCGAGCGGTTTACAGCCCCCGCCCCGGGGCGCCTTCCCCCTGCCCAATCCCGAATCTAGGCTCCACCGGGAGAAAGCCCGTTACCGCAAATCGCGCCAATTTCGCGCACCTTCATGCATGGGGGGTTTTTCGATACCCCCCATCGCGCCTTTGCCGGGTCCAGGCGGACCCGGCCCTTCCCCCAAGGGGGGCGGCGCATCCTCCGCCCCCTGTTTTCCCGGGTCCCCAAACCGGCCTGCCGGTTTGGGAGGAGGGGGGGAGGTATTGGGGGGGTGGTGCTGGGTGAAAAGGGATGCGCCCGGCCCCCGAATGACGGATAATGGAGTGCACAAAAGCTCAAAAAAATGCTCATTTTTTGCGTGAATTTGGGGGAAAACGGCGCGTTTTTTCCAAATTCGGCCCCGTTTTTGTGCCAGCGAGGCAGGGCATGGGCGCCCTACGTTTTTCCCTCTCCCTCCGGGAGAGGGTAGGGTGAGGGCGCGGACGGGGGCATTCCCTCACCCCGGCCCTCTCCCAAGGGGAGAGGGGGAAGGACCAACGGACGGATTCAACCGCGCATTCCGCGTGAAGTGCCGCCCTTTCCCGGAGGCCCCGCCATGCCCGACGACCGCCCCTATCCCGCCACGGCCGAGCTCGCCCGCCGCATCGCCCAGGCAAGGGTGGAGGACGTGGACCCCCCCGCCCGGGCCAAGGCCCGCGAGGCCGTCGTGGACACCCTGGGCGTCGCCCTGGCCGGCTCGCGGGAGGAGTGCGCCCGCCTCGCCCGGGAGCTCGCCGCGCGCGAGGGGGGCGCCCCCAAGGCCGCGCTGTGGGGCGGGGGAGGCCGCACCAGCCTCACCTGGGCCGCCTTCGCGAACGGCACCGCCGGCCACGCCCTCGACTTCGACGACACCGACTTCATCCTGCTCGGCCACCCGAGCGTGGTGCTCGCCCCCGCCCTCATCGCCCTGGCCGGGGAGCGCGGGAGGGACGGCGCCCATCTCCTCGCCGCCTACGCCGTGGGCTTCGAGACCCTGCGCGCCCTGGGCCGGGCCCTCAACCCCCGGCACTACCGCCGGGGCTTCCACGCCACCGCCACCCTCGGGACGGTCGGGGCCGCCGCGGCCTGCGCCCACCTCCTGCGCCTCGGCGAGGAGCGGACGCGCCACGCCCTCTCCCTCGCCGCGAGCCAGGCCGCGGGCCTCGGGTGCAACTTCGGCACCATGACCAAGCCCTTCCACGCCGGCCAGGCCTCCCGCGCCGGGCTCTTGGCCGCCCTCCTGGCCGAGGCGGGCTTCACCTCGGGCCCCGACGCCCTCGAGACCGGCTTCACCGCCGCCCTGGCCGCCGAGGGCATCGGGCCCGGCGTCGAGCGCTTCGCGGACTGGGAGGGCGCGCTGCGTTCCTGGGGCCCCCCCTGGGACATCGAGGGCGGCGTCAGCGTCAAGCTCCACCCCTGCTGCGCCATGACCCACACCGCCATCGACGCCATGCTCGCCCTGCGCGAGACCGAGGGCATCCGCCCCGGGGAGGTCGAGAGCCTGGGCGCCAAGTCCTCCGCCATGGCCCAGAAGATCCTGCGCTACTCCACGGCCTCGAACGGCCTCGAGGGCAAGTTCTCCATGCAGTTCTGCCTCGCCTCCGCCCTGGCCGACGGCCGGGTCGGCCTCCCCCAGTTCGAGGACCAAGGCGTCCAAAGGCCCCTCGTCCAGGACCTCCAGCGGCGCGCGAGCTTCGGCCTCGACCCCGCCCTCGACCCCGAGAGCCACCGCGCCGAGGTCTGGGTGCGCCTCAAGGACGGCCGCGAGGCCCGCCGCGCCGAGACCCTCCCCCGGGGCCACGCCGAGCGCCCCGTCCCCGAGGGCGAGCTCCGCGCCAAATTCCTCGAATGCGCCGCCCTCGCCCTCCCGCCCCAAAAGGCCCAGGCCGCCTGGGACGCCTGGTGGGAGGTCGAGGGGGCGGGGGACGTGGGGAAGCTCGCGGAGATGCTGGGGTAGGGGCAGGGGGATGCCATTCAACCCCGACGCCCGCCGCCGCCGGTCGGTGCGGTTGAAGGGATGGGATTACGCCTCGCGCGGGGCGTATTTCATCACGATATGCGTGCAAGGCCGCGAATGCCGTCTGGGGGAGATC
Source organism: Candidatus Tectomicrobia bacterium (assembly GCA_016192135.1). Classification (NCBI taxonomy): domain Bacteria; kingdom Pseudomonadati; phylum Candidatus Tectimicrobiota; species Candidatus Tectimicrobiota bacterium. The sequence goes on from JACPUR010000035.1 coordinate 142,589, forward strand.
GCGGGCGGGAAGATGCGATTGAGCGAAGCCGGCGCGATGGTCCACCGGACATGGGAGGAATTGCCCCTCCGGTTTCCGAACGTGGGATTGGATGCGTTCGTGGTGATGCCGAATCACCTTCATGGGATATTGGTTTTGAAAGTCCGTAGGGGCGAATCTCGTATTCGCCCCCTGGAAGCGGGCGGGTCTTCGCCTTTGCATGAGGGCGAACACAAGGTTCGCCCCTACGGAACGTTGCCGTGGACAATTGGCCGTATCGTGCAGGCGTTCAAGTCCACGGTGACGCGGCGCTACGCCGCTGACGTGAAAGAACAAGGCTGGCCGCCCTTCTCCGGCAGGTTCTGGCAGCGCAATTTCTACGAGCACATCCTCCGGGACGAGGCGGAATGGGACCGCGCGCGGGAATACGTCCTGCACAATCCCCTGGAATGGGCGGAGGACGAGAACCACCCGCAAAATGTGTAGAATGGTTCGCGGGGGGATAGAATCCCCCCGCCGGGGGATGCTCCCCGTTTTTTCTTCGAGGTCCGGATGCGCGAGCGGGTGGTGGTGGCGATGAGCGGGGGGGTGGACAGCTCGGTGGCGGCCGCCCTGCTGGTGGAGCGGGGCTACGAGGTGGTGGGGGTGGGGCTGCGCCTGGCGGACCGGCTGCCGGGGGAGGCGGAGTCCTTCCACCGGGGCTGCTGCGCCCCGCGCGACCTGGCCGACGCGCGGGCGGTGGCGGCGCGGCTGGGCTTCCCCTTCTACGCGATGGACGCGCGGGAGGCCTTCCGGGGGGCGGTGGTGGAGGGCTTCGCGGAGGCCTACCTCCGGGGCCGCACCCCGAACCCCTGCGTGGACTGCAACCAGGAGGTGAAGTTCCACCACCTGGCGGAGCGGGCGCGGGCGCTGGGGGCGGGGCGGCTGGCGACGGGCCACTACGCCCGGCGGGTCACGGCCGGGGGGCGGCTCACCCTGGCCCGGAGCGCGGACCGGGCGAAGGACCAGACGTATTTCCTCTTCGGGCTGACCCAGGCCCAGCTCGCCCTCGCGATGTTCCCGCTGGGGGATATGGAGAAGCGCCAGGTGCGGGAGGCGGCGCGGCGGCTGGGCCTCCCGAACGCGGAGAAGCCCGAGAGCCAGGAGATCTGCTTCGTGCCGGAGGGGGACTACCGGCGCTTCCTGGACCGGGAGCGGCCGGGCTGGCGCCGGGCGGGGCGCATCGTGGACGGCGACGGGAACGTGCTCGGCGCGCACGAGGGCGTCGCCGAGTTCACGGTGGGCCAGCGGCGGGGGCTCGGGCTCGGGGGCGGGGAGCCGCGCTTCGTGGTGCGGCTCGATTCGGACACGGCGACGGTGGTGGCCGGGCGGCGGGAGGAGCTCCACCGGGAGCGCTTCCTCGTGGAGAGGGTGCGGTGGTCGCTGCCCATCGGGCGGGAGGGGCGGCGGCTCCTCGTCCAGGTGCGCCACCGGCAGCGGCCCGTCCCCTGCCTCGTGCGGCCCCGGCCGGGGCGGGCGGCCGAGGTCGTGCCCGAGGACCCTCCGGCCCTGGGCGCGGTGGCCCCGGGCCAGGCGGCCGTCTTCTACGAGGGGGAGGTGCTCCAGGGCGGGGGATGGGTGGCGGGGGAGTGAGGAATCCTCGCCTGCCAGGATTTAGGTTCCCTCCCCCTCCGGGGGAGGGTAGGGTGAGGGGAAAATCCACGGAGGTGCTTCCCTCACCCCAGCCCTCTCCCATAGGGAGAGGGAGAAAAGCGGGGCCGCGCGTATTGCCATATGCCCCCGCGGGCGGCGGGGCCGGGCGGGGGACCGAGGGTCCTCCCGCCGGCCGAGAGGGGAGAAAAACTTCATGCCCATAGCGCGGGTCCCAGGCGGGCCGGACATCCACTACGAGGTGCGCGGCGAGGGCCCGCCCCTTCTCCTCGTGAGCGGGACGGGCCACGATCACACCTTCTGGTCGGGCCAGTTTCCCCTCTTCGAGCCCGGGTTCCGCGTCATCGTCTTCGACAACCGGGGGGTGGGGAGGAGCGGCGTGCCCCCGCCGGGCTACGCCCTGGCCGACATGGCCGACGACGCGGCCCGCGTGCTGGACGCCGCGGGCGCCGGGCGCGCCCACGTCATGGGCTTCTCCATGGGAGGCCACATCTCCCAGGAGCTCTGCCTCCGCCATCCCGGCCGGGTGCGCAGCCTGGGGCTGCACCACACCTGGAGCCGGAACTGCGCCCGCCTGCGGTCCTTCCAGGCGGCCCGCAAGCGCCTCGCCGGGCGGGGGGAGCGGGAGGCGCTCGTCGAGATGAGCCTCCTCGGGCTCTATTCGCACGAGTACTGGGACGCCCACCCCGCCGAGATGGAGAAGAAGAGGAAGTGGCTGATCGAGGCGTCGCCGGCGGACGCGGGCTGGATCGGCCAGCTCGAGGCCTGCCTCGCGGGCGACACCCTGGAGCGGCTGGGCGGGATCCGGGTGCCCACCCTGATCACCGCCTCGACGCACGACTTGATCGTGGGGACCCACGAGGCGGAGGAGATCCACCGGCGCATCCCGGGCTCCCGGCTCGTCATCATGGAGGGGACGGGGCACGTCGCCCTCCTCGAGCGGCCGGAGGCTTTCGGGCGCATCTGCCTCGGCTTCCTCCGCGAGGTGGGGGATGCGTGAGCGGGTTTCGGGGCCGCCTACCCGGGGGGCCAGGCCATGGGGCGGCCGCCGAGCAGGTGGAAGTGGATGTGGAAGACGCTCTGGCCGGCGTCCTTGTTGCAGTTGGCCACGAGGCGGAAGCCGCTCTGGGCGATGCCCTGCTTGCGGGCGATCTTGCTCGAGGCGGTGACGATGGAGCCCAGGAGCTCGTTGTGGGCGTCGCCGATTTCGAGCAGGGTTTCGAGGTGCTGCTTGGGGATGATGACGACGTGGACGGGGGCCTGGGGGTTGATGTCCTCAAAGGCGAAGAGGCGCTTGTCCTCGTAGACCTTCTTGGAGGGGACCTGGCCCGCGGCGATCTTGCAGAAGATGCAGTCCTGCATGCTTGCCTCTGGCTGGGGGGAGTCCACCGGGAGACGGAGGTATCTTAGGCCTCCGGGGCCGGGATGACAAGGAAGCCGCCCCTCGGGCCCCGGGCGCTTTCGGGCGCCGGTTGCGCGGGGCATGAGGATGTGACAATCCTGCATGCATCGAATCCCTATTCCGATAGGCCGAGCTTTCGTTTCGCCGTGCGGGAGCCGCCTTAGGCGAAGCCGGGAAGGAGGGGGGACATGAACCTCAGCCGCGCGCTCGTCGAGCATGTGCACGCCATCCGCTACGAAACCCTGCCGGAGGAGGCCCGGGACCGGGCCAAGTACTTCCTCCTGGACTTCCTGGGGGTCGCGCTGCGGGGCGGGGAGGCGGCGAGCTCGCGCGTGCTGCGCTCCTTCATCCGCAAGCGGACGCCCCAGGACGGCCCCTGCACCGTGATCGGCTCCCCCCTCCGGACGGACGCCCCTTACGCCGCCCTCGCCAACGGGGGCATCGCCCACGCCCTCGAGATGGACGACGTGACCACGCGGTCGAGCCTCCACCCGGCGGTGAGCGTGATGCCCAGCACTCTCGCGGTGGCCGAGGCCCATCGGCCCGACCCCAAGAGGGTCATCGCCGCCATCGTGGCGGGCTACGAGGTGACGAACCGGGTGGGGAACGCCGTCAACCCCACGAGCCACTACAAGCGCGGCTTCCACCCGACGGGGACGTGCGGCGCCTTCGCCGCCTCCGTCACGGCCTCGAAGATGCTCGGGCTCTCGCCCGAGGCCGCCGCCAGCGCCTTCGGCATCGCCGGCAGCCAGGCGGCCGGCTCGATGCAGTACCTCGACAACGGCGCCTGGACCAAGCGCTTCCACCCCGGCTGGGCGGCCCACAGCGGCATCATCGCCGCCTACCTGGCCCAGGAGGGCTTCACGGGCCCGGAAGACATCCTCGGCGGGCCCTCGGGCTTCCTCCACGGCTACAGCGACGACGCCCATCCGGAATACGTCCTGGAGCACCTGGGCGAGTACTGGGAGATCTGCCTCTCGGCCATCAAGCCCCACGCCTGCTGCCGCTACAACCACGCCCCCGTGGACGCCGTGATCGGGCTCTGCAAGGCGCACGACATCCGGCCCGAGGAGGTGAGGGGAGTGGAGGTGCGGGTGCCCGAGACGTGCGTGATGCTCGTGGTCGAGCCCGAGGCGCTCAAGACGGCCCCCCAGAACGTGGTGGACGCGCAGTTCAGCCTGCAATACGCGGTGGCGGTGGCCCTCCTCAGGCGGCGGGCGGGGCTGGAGGAGTACCAGGACGATTTCCTGCGCTCCCAGGTCCACCGCTCGGTCATCGGCAAGATCCGCTGCCTCGGGGACGCGGAGCTGGAGAAGGCGTTCCCCGGCAAGTGGCAGGCCCGGGTGCGCATCGACACCGCGCGGGGCCCCTTCGAGGCTCATGTGGAGCACCCGAAGGGGGACCCGCGGAATCCGCTCTCGTGGGAGGAACTCATCGAGCGCTTCCACGACATGGCGGGGCCGGTGCTCGACGCGGCGGCGCGCCGCCTGCTGGTCGAGCGCGTCCGGGGGCTGGAGCGCCTGGCGAGCATCACCGAGGTGACGGAGCTCGCCGCCTCGGCCGAGGGGACGAGGGTCTGAGGCCTAGCGCGCCGCGCCGGCCTGCTCGAGGAGGGCGATGCCCAGGGCGAGGCGGCCGGCCAGGCGCTCGATGAGCTGGGTGCCCATCCCGGCCCGGTAGCGGGCGGGGTCGCCCGAGCCGATGAGGAGCGCCCCGAGGAGCCTCCCTTCCGTCCGGAGCGGGACGACGGCCGAGGATCGGATTTTGGCGCGGGCCTCCCCGGGGAAGAGGGGGCCCCCTTCGGCCAGCTCCCCCTGGAGGACGATCGCCCCGTCCGGCGGGAGGTGGGGGCTCTCCTCCTCTCCCAGGGCCCGGAGGCGCGGCGGCTCCTCGCCGCCCGGGAGGTCGGGCGCGCACAGGAGGAAGCCCGCGTAGTCGAGCCCGAAGCGCCGCTCCATGTCGAGGGCGATGCGGGTGAGGTTGGCGGCCGAGAGGGGCATCTCGAACAGGAGCCGGTCGAGGGCGGCGAAGTCTTCCTCGATCTGCTCGTTGCGGCGGACGATCTCGATGATCTCGTCCAGCAGGCGGATGAGGTCCTCGCGCTCCCCCTTGAGCCGGTCGAAGAGGCGCTGCCGGAGGTTGAGCACCCTGGCGGAGGCGGAGTTCTCGCCCAGGAGCCCGCTCGCGCGCAGCAGCTCGGGATGCTCGATGAAGAAGCGGGGGTTCTCTTCCAGAAACCGGATGACGTCCTCCGCCGCGGCCGGCGACATCGCCTCTCTCCTCGGGGCCTGTTTCGCTGGGGGCGGATTCCGGGCGTGCGGGCGGCAGTCTACCACCTCCCATGCCGTTGACAAAAGGCCTCTCTGGGTTAAAAACATGGCGTCCACGTCCGCGCTGGCCGGGGCGCTCCCGCTCCCCGGGCGTCTGGCTCTCGCTCCCTGAGCGCCTGGAAAGGAGAGGCATGGAAACCTTCGCCCCGGGCCGCACCACCGTCGGCTTCGTCGGGATCGGCAAGATGGGCGTCCCCATGTCCCGGAACCTCCGGCGGGGGGACTTCGCCGTGGTGGCCTACGACACCCGCCCCGAGGCCCTGGAGACGGTCCGGGGGGACGGCGTCCAGCCCGCGCGGGACCTGGCCGAGCTGGCCGCCCGGGCGGGGGTGGTCATCACCATGCTCCCGGACAGCGCCATCGTGGAGAAGGTGGTGCTGGGCCCCGGGGGGCTGGCGGAGCACCTGGCGCCGGGCAAGCTCATCATCGACATGAGCTCCTCCTACCCGCCCCGCACCCGGGCGCTCGCCGAGGCCCTCGCCCAAAAGGGCATCCAGCTCATCGGGGCGCCGGTGAGCGGCGGGGTGACGGGCGCCGAGGCGGCCACGCTCGCCATCATGCCCGGCGGGCCCAAGGCGGCGGTCGAGGCGGCCATGCCCATCTTCAAGGCGCTGGGCAAGTCCATCACTCACGTCAGCGAGGCGGTGGAGTCCGGCCACGCGATGAAGTGCGTGAACAACTTCCTCTCCGCCACCAACATGCTCTCCTCGATGGAGGCCATGACCCTCGCCCAAAAGCTGGGGCTGGACGCGCGGACGGCGCTCGACGTCGTGAACAACAGCACCGGCATGAACACGGGCACCCGCGACAAGTGGCCCAGGTTCCTCCTCAAGCGGTCCTTCACCACCGGGTTCAGCATGGGCCTCATGCACAAGGACCTCTCCATGGCCAGCGATCTGGCCAAGGAGGCGGGGACCGTGCTCTTCCTGCTGAACCACGTGCGGCAGATGTACGCGCTGGGCGTCTCCCAGTACGGCTTCGACGCCGATCAGGCGCACCTGCTGGAGATCATCGAGTCCTGGGCCGGGCGCGGCCCGGGAAAGGAGTAGCGGCCGTCATGGAAGGAGATGGAAGCTGATGGAGCGGAGATTCCGCGGCGGGCGCCGCCTCAGGGCCACCGCCCTGGCCCTCGCGCTGGCCCTCCTGCCGGGGGCGCTCGCCGGCTGCGCCTGGTGGGACAAGAACGTGGGCAAGAGGGTCGACAACTTCATGACCCGGCGCCTCCTCATCGTCACCGACCCGCCGGACGCCGACGTGTACGTGAACAACGTCCCGCAGGGGAAGACCCCCCTGACCCTGACCTACCGGGTCAGCGTCGGCGACTTCATGAAGGGCTTCGTGGTCGTGGTGCAGAAGGAGGGCTACCTCCCCCTCCGCCGGGAGGTGGACTACAAGACCGAGTCCATCCAGCTCAAGCTCATCCGCCAGCAGCCCCAGCGGGGGCCCGCCGGCAATTGAGCAGTGGGTCAATTTGGCCTTTTCCCCGTTTCGCGCGGCCACGTTTCCCTCACCCCCATCCCCTCTCCGCCCTCTCGAACCGGCAGGCCGGTTCGGGGACCCGAAAAGACGGGGAGAGGGGCGCCGATGCCGCAAAAGCCGATGCCCCGGATGAAGGGGCCGCTTCTCCCTCTCCCTCCGGGAGAGGGCCGGGGTGAGGGAGAGCCGGGGGCGGGGGCGCAATCGAAGGCATCGTTGTCTGTCTTGTAAGCTGACCGGCAATTGACAATTTTCCAATGGGTTGGTAGAAGACTCCCCTTTCCCGGGGACCCAGGACGGCCCGGGGCCAACGGCGCAACGGGCGGGAGAGCCTTGTTATGTATGCGGTTGTAGAGACCGGCGGCAAGCAGGTGCGGGTCCAGGCGGGCGACCTCCTCACGGTCGAGCGCCTGGTCGGCGAGGTGGGTGAGACGGTGGACCTGGACCGGGTCCACCTCATCGTGGACGGCGGCCGCATCGTGGCCGACCCCGGCTCCCTCAAGACGGCGAAGGTCCGGGCCGTCATCAAGGGCCACGGGCGGGACCGCAAGGTGATCGCCTTCCGGTACAAGAAGCGCAAGAACATCCGCGTGAAGCGCGGCCACCGGCAGCCCTTCACCCAGATCCAGGTGACGGAGATACTCGGTTCCTAGGGGGCGGGAGTGATCCATGGCTCATAAGAAAGCAGGCGGCAGCTCCTCCAACGGCCGCGACAGCGCCGGCCGGCGGCTCGGCGTCAAGCGCTTCGCCGGCGAGAACGTCCACGCGGGCACCATCCTTGTCCGCCAGCGCGGCACGGTGTTCCACCCCGGCGAGAACGTGGGCCTCGGCAACGACCACACCCTCTTCGCCAAGGTGACGGGCGTGGTGAAGTTCGCCCACAAGGCCGGGGGCCGCCGCACGGTCAGCGTGATTCCGGGCGAGTAGGCCCCCGCAGCCATGGTGGCCCCGCCCGCCTCGCCATGTTCGTCGACACCGCGCGCGTCCGCGTCCAGGCCGGCAAGGGGGGCAACGGCTGCCTGAGCTTCCGGCGGGAGAAGTACATCCCCCGGGGCGGTCCGGACGGGGGCGACGGCGGGCGCGGGGGTCACGTCATCTTCCAGTCCGATCCTTCGGTCAACACCCTTCTTCACTTCCGGTATGAGCCCCTCCTGCGCGCCCCCAAGGGGGGGAACGGGATGGGGAAGCGCATGCACGGAGCGGATGGCGGGGACCTGCGCGTCCCCGTTCCGGTGGGCACCCTGGTGAGGGAGGCCGGGACGGGGGAGCTCCTCGCCGACCTCTCGGAGCCCGGCCAGGAGTTCGTCGCGGCCCGGGGCGGCCGGGGCGGCCTGGGCAACGACCACTTCAAGAGCTCCACCAACCAGGCTCCCCGCAAGACGACCAAGGGCAAGCCCGGCGAGGAGCGCCTCCTCGAGCTGGAGCTCAAGCTCCTGGCCGACGTGGGGCTGATCGGGATGCCCAACGCCGGGAAGTCCACCCTCATCTCGCGCATCTCCTCGAGCCGGCCCAAGATCGCGGACTATCCCTTCACCACCCTGGCGCCCAACCTGGGGGTGGTGGACCTGGGCGGCTACCGCTCCTGCGTCGTGGCCGACATCCCGGGCCTCATCCCGGGCGCCCACGAGGGCAAGGGCCTGGGGGACCGCTTCCTGCGCCACGTGGACCGCTGCTCCATGCTCCTCCACCTGGTGGACGCTTCCCTGCCCCCCGCCCAGGGGCTGGAGGAGTTCGACGCCATCGGGCGGGAGCTGGAGCTCTTCTCGCCCGAGCTGGCGGCCAAGCCGCGCGCCGCGGTGCTGACCAAGCTCGACGTGACCGAGGCGAGGGCGCACGAGGGGGCGCTGCGGGCGGGGATCGGGGAGCGGGGCTTCGAGTGCCTCGCCGTCTCCGCCGCGGCGGGGGAGGGGCTCCGCGAGCTCCTGGGCCTCCTCTCCCGGAAGCTCTCGGAGCTCTTGCCGGGCAGGTGGAAACGAGCGGCCGGCGGGGCCGCCGCGGAGGGCTGATGGTGGGCCGGCTTGCCCTTCACCCCGCGCCTCCTCTGCCGGCCCTTGTGCGTCAAGGAACCGTATGCCTAGCTGTTTTTCCCTCCCCCTCCGAGGGAGGGTAGGGAGGGGGGAAAAGGCTCGCGGCGGCTTTCATTCTCCCTCCCCCCTGCCCCCCTCTCGGAGGGAGGGGGGAAAACGCGGTTGCTCTCCTGGAGGGAACGCCGCGCTCGGAACGACGGCGGAATTGCCGGGTTGATCCGTTATCGGAGGGCTGAGCCGCTTTGAACACGACTCCACCGGGCAAGCGAACCGAGCCCGCCCTGGCCAGCCGCCGGGTGGTGATCAAGGTCGGGAGCTCCGTCCTCACGGCCCCGGACGAGGAGGGCGTGAACCGCCGCGTGCTCGGGCGCATCGCCTCCCAGGTGGCCGCGCTCCGCCGCGCCGGGCGGGAAGTGGTGCTGGTTTCCTCCGGCGCCATCGCGGCCGGCTCGAAGCGCCTGGGCATCCAGGGCGCCCCCAAGGGGATGCCCCAGCGCCAGGCGGCCGCCGCGGTCGGCCAGCCCATCCTGATGGAGGCCTACGGGCGGGCCTTCCGGCGCCTGGGGCTCGAGACGGCCCAGCTCCTCCTCACCCACGCCGACCTCGACGCGCGGTCCCGCTTCCTGAACGCCTGCAACACCTTCGAGGCGCTCCTGGCCCGGGGGGTGCTCCCCATCGTGAACGAGAACGACACGGTCTCGGTCGAGGAGATCCGCTTCGGGGACAACGACACCCTCGCCGCTCTCGTCGCCCAGATGATGCGGGCGGGGCTGGTGGTCATCCTCTCGGACGTCGAGGGCCTCTACGACGCCGACCCCCGGCGCGATCCCTCGGCCCGGCTCATCCGCCGGGTGGAGGGGCTGCCCCCCGAGGTGGCCGAGAAGGCGGGCGTCAGCGCCAACCCCCTGGCCCACGGGGGGATGCTCACCAAGGTCCGGGCCGTGAAGGTGCTGAACCGGATGGGCATCGCCACCCTCATCGTGCGGGGGAGGGCTCCCAACATCCTCCTCCGCGCCCTCGAGCGGGGGGAGGAGGGCACCCTCTTCGTCCCGAACGGCGCCCCGCTGAAGGCCCGGAAGGGCTGGATCGGGACGGCCGTCATCCCGCGCGGGTGGATCGGGCTGGACGCCGGGGCGGTCAAGGCCATCGCCGAGGGGGGCCGGAGCCTCCTGCCCAAGGGCATCGCCGGCGTGGGGGGGGACTTCCGGTTCGGCGACGTGGTCGAGCTGCGCGATCCCAAGGGGAGGGCCGTGGCCCGGGGGCTGTCCAACTATGGCGCCGAGGAGGTGGCCCGCATCGCGGGCAGGCACACGGGCGAGATCGCGGAGATCCTCGGCGGCAAGCACTACGACGAGGTGATCCACCGCAACAATCTGGTACTCTTGGACTGAGGGCGGCCCGCCGCCAGCGGAGGGCAATTGCGGATCGGCATCCAGGGAGGCACCTTCAATCCCATCCACTGCGGCCATCTCCGGTCGGCGGAGGAGGTCCGCGAAGCCCTCGGCCTGGATCAAATCCGCTTCATCCCTTCCGCCCAGCCGCCCCACAAGGCCGGCGAGGAGATGGCCCCCGCCCGGGACCGGCTGGAGATGGTGCGCCTGGCGGTCGAGGGGCACCCCGGCTTCGTCTGCGACCCCCTGGAGGCGGAGCGGGGAGGCCCCTCCTACACCGTGGACACGCTCGAGGCCCTGGCCGAGGGGCCCTGCCGGGGCCACGAGACGGTCTTCATCATCGGGGCCGACGCCTTCCGCGAGGTCCACACCTGGAGCCGCCCCTCCCGGTTCCTGCGGATGACCCATCTGGCCGTGACCCTCCGGGGGGAGCAGCGGGCGGAGGAGGTGCTCCGGGCGGTGGAGCGGGAGATGCGGCCGCTGGACCCGGACCTGAGCTTCGAGTTCATTGGAGATAACCAGGCAAAAGTATCTGATTCTAGGCATGTTATCCACTTCGTTCAGATTTCCAACCTGGACATCTCCGCGACCCAGATCCGGCGCCTAATTCGATCCGGAAGGTCCGTGCGGTATTTATTGCCTCGGGAAGTGGAACTTTTTATAATTCGCCGCCAGCTGTACGGGGGGATACTTGACGCCCGGTGATGCCGAAAGAGGGGTTGCCCCCATCGATTCCTTGACCCACCGCCTCCGGCGGATGTCCGAATCCGCCGAGTCCAAGTTGGCCCGTGACGTGGTTGCCATCGACCTGCGAGCCCAGGCGGCCGAGGTGGACGCGTTTCTCATCTGCCACGGGACCAACCCCCGGCACGTGAAGGCGATCGCCGAGGCGGTGGAAGATAGGCTGAGAGAGATGGGGGAGTCGTTTTTCATCGAGGGCATGAACGAGGCCAGCTGGGTCCTCATCGACTGCGGCGACGTGGCCATCCACATCTTCCAGGAGAAAACGCGGCGGTTCTACCGGCTCGAGGAACTCTGGTCCCACGCGCCGCTCCTGGAGATGGCCGCGTCCGGCGGATGAAGCCCTGCCGAAACGGGAGGCACATGTGAAGCACCTGACGAAAGAGCAGATCGAGATTCTCAAGCGGAGGCTCCTGGAGGTCCGCCGCGAGATTCTGGGGGATGTCGAGAAGAGCAAGCGCCACAGCAAGGAGACCGGCGACGACGGGACGCAGGACATCGCCGACATGGCCGCCGACACCTACTCCCGCCAAGTGCTGATGGACCTCGGCGAGCGCGAGCGCGAGCGCCTGCGCGAGGTGGACGCCGCCTTCAAGCGGATCGATGACGGGAGCTACGGCCTCTGCGAGGAGACGGACGAGCCCATCCCCTTCTCGCGGCTGGAGGCCATCCCGTACACGCGCTACACGGTCACGGCCCAGAACGAGATCGAGCGCCGGAGCAAGGGGGCATGAGCCCCGGCCGGGGGAGCCCATGAAGCTGCGCCAGTTCGTCGCCCTCGCGATCCCCCTCCTGCTGGCGCTCTACCTCCTCCACTACAACCGCGAGTTCGCCGTCCTCCGCTTCTCCGACCAATTCTCCGTCCGGCTCCCCCTGGCGATGCTGCTCCTCGGCTCCGCCCTCATCGGGGCGCTCGTCGCCGCCGTGCTCGGATGGGGCGCTGCGGCCGTCAAGGCGGTCTCGGCGTGGCGGGAGCGCCGCGAGACCCGGCGGAAGGAGCGCGCCCGGGAAGCCCTCGCGCGGGCCCAGGCCCACCGGAGCCGGGGCAGGCGCCGGCGGGCGCTGCGGCTGGCCCGCAGGGCCATCCGCCTGGACCCGCGCCTTCCCTCGGCGCTCGCCCTGGCCGCGGACCTGGCCGCCGAGTCCGGGAACCTGGACGAGGCCATCCGCTGGAACTCCCGGCTGCAGGCCCTGTGGCCGGACTCGCCGGACGCCGCCCTCCGGCTCTCGGAGAACCTGGAGGCCCTGGGCCGGAAGGCGGAGGCGGAGCGGATGCTGACCCGCTCGGAGGGGAACGGGAAGGGCCATCCGGCCGTCGTCCGCAGGCTGCGCGACCTCCTCGCCGAGTCGGGCCGGTGGGAGGAGGCGGTTCAGGCCGCGGAGAGGCTCTACCGCATGGAGGGGAAGGCCAGCGAGGAGGACGCCCGGCGGACCGCGGAAATCTACCTCGCCGCGGCGGAGGGCAGGCTCGCCCGGCCGGACGCCTGGGGGGCCGTCTCCCTGCTGGAGGAGGCGGTCCGGCGGTGCCCGGCCTCGCGCGAGCCGCGCCTGCGCCTCGGGGACGCCTACCTGGCGGCGGGCAAGCCCAAGCGGGCGGTCCGGGCCTGGGAGGCGGGTTACCGGGAGGTGAAGGGTGTCGAGTTCCTCCGCCGGATCGTGGGGGCCCACGCCCCGCTGGATTCGGAGAGCGCCCTGCGCCAGGCCGCCTCCCATCTCGTTTCCATGGCCGATTCCCGGTGCGGCGACCCGGCCCCCTGGATGATGGCCTCCGCCCTTCTGATGGAGGCGGGCCGGACGGGCGAGGCCGTCCGCTGGCTCGAGGAGGCGGCCGCCTGCATCCCCGCCGCGGCGGGGGGGGAGACCGGCTGGCTGGGCCTGGCGGTCCGGCTGATGGAGGCGCGCGCCAAGCTCGAGGCGGGCGACCGGCTGGCCGCCGAGAACGACTTCCGGCGGGTGGCCCAGGAGGCGGGATGGTTCCTGCTGGGCGAGACGCCCTCGGGTGCCATCGTCAAGCGGTTCGAGGCCGTCGCCCCGAGGGGCTTCGCGTGAGAGGCGCCCAGGGGGTCTTGGGCCGGAGGGAGGCCGGGTCCGTCCTCGTGGGCGCGCTCCTGCTGGCAGCCCTTCTGGTGGGCGGCATGGGCGGGGACGCCCTCTCGGCCCGGCCGGAATGCCCCCGCGGCACGACCGCCGTCGAGGACGTGGCCACGGGCGCCGTGAGGTGCGAGCGGGAGGACTCCCTCGACACCCGTGAGGCGGGCCCTGCGCCGCTTCCTCCGGCCGAGCCGCCGCCGGCGCCCGCCGCGCCGGAGTCCCCGGGGGCTCCCGCCGCGCCGGGCGCGCCTCAGGCCCCGCGCCGGATTCCGGGCGCTCAGGCCGACTGCGGGCTCGCCCGGTGGGGCTGCGAGGAGGCGTGCGGCCGCAAGCATCTCGCGGAGTCGCAGGCGCCGGGCTCCGCCGCGGCCCAGCGCGCCGCGGTGGCCTACGGCGCCTGCCTGAGGGTGTGCGGCCAGGAGTTCCAGTGCGAGCCTCGCCTGCCGGAGACGCCCATCCGGTAGGCCAAGCGCGCGCTGTGCTTGACTTTGCGGGGCGTCCCGAATAGGGTATCCGCCACACGCTGCCCATCCTCCGGCGCGGGACGATCCGCCCCCCGCGGGAGCCCTCGAGATGAAGCCCATCGCCCTCGCGTCGGACCATGCCGGCTTCCAGGCCAAGGAAGCCGTGAAGGCGGTCCTGCGCGAGCTGGGCATCCCCTTCCGCGACTACGGCACGCACAGCGAGGACTCTTGCGACTATCCCGACTTCGCCGCCCAGGCGGCCCGGGCGGTGAGCGAGGGGGAGTCGGAGCGGGCCATCCTCGCCTGCGGGTCCGGCACCGGGATGGCCATGGTCGCCAACAAGTTCCCCGGCGTGCGGGCCGCGGCCTGCCACGACGAGTGGTGCGCCCGGATGAGCCGCATGCACAACGACGCGAACGTGCTGGCCCTGGGGGGCCGCGTCCTCGGCGCGGAGGCGGTCCAGCAGATGGTCCGTCTCTGGCTGGACACGCCCTTCGAGGGCGGGCGCCATTCGCGCCGCGTCGCGAAGATCGCCGACTTGGAGCGCTGTCACGAAGCCAAGCCCTGAACCGACCGCCCCGGACGGTTCCGCATGAAATGCCCGATCTGCTCGCATCCGGATAGCCGGGTCGTCGACAGCAGGATGACGAAGGAAGGCAACGCCATCCGCCGCAGGAGAGAGTGCGAGTCCTGCGGCCACCGCTTCACCACCTACGAGCGCCCCGAAGTCTCGTTTCCCCTGATCATCAAAAAGGATGGCAGCCGCGTCCCCTACGAGCGCGAGAAGATCCGCGCCGGGATCGCGAAGGCCCTGGAGAAGCGCCCGGTCCCGGCCGAGGAGCAGGAGGCCATCGTGGACCGGGTGGAGCGCTTCATCCTGGACGCCGGCGAGAAGGAGGTCACGACCTCCGCCATCGGGGAGAAGGTGATGGAGGAGCTGCGCGAGACCGATCAGGTCGCCTACGTGCGCTTCGCCTCGGTCTACCGCTCCTTCGGCGCCGTGCGGGACTTCGAGGAAGAGCTCCAGCGCCTCACGGGCAAGAAAGAGCGCCAGGCCTGAGCTTCATCCCCCCCTTTCCCGGGGGGAGCCTCATTCGCTGAGCGTCTCGCCCTCGGGCTCGCGGCCTTCGTGGGACGCGCCCGAGGCGAAGAGGCGCCCGATCTCCTCCGGCGAGAAGCCGGCCTCCTCCAGCACCTCCCTCGAATGCTGGCCCAGCCCGGGCGCGGGCCGGAGCCGCCTGGGCCCGGCGCCCGGGAACCGGGCGGGGAGCCTGAGCGCGGGGTGGGTCCCGCCGGCCGGGTGAGGGGGCTCGATCACCAGGTCGCGGGCTTGCACCTGGGGGTGGCTGAAAACCTCCTCCACCTCCAGCACCGGGCTGACGCACACCTCCTCGCCCTCGAAGAGGGCGAGCCACTCCTCCAGGGCCCGCTTCCGGAAGGTGTCCTCCAGGGCGGCGATCACCCCCCGCCGGCGCTCCCCCCTCGCCGAGAGATCCCCCTCGAACTCCTCCCGGCCGATGAGGCGGCAGAGGTTCTTCCAGAACTTGGGCTCCGAGCAGGCGAGGGCGAGCCAGCGGCCGTCCGCCGTGGGGTAGAGGCGGTAGCCGGGGCGGCGGCCGTTGTGGCGCGTGGTCTCTCTCCCTCCCGGGGTGCCGCACGAGAGGAAGTACTGGGCGTGGTGGGCCAGGAAGCCCACCGCCGTGTCCAGCATGGCCACGTCGATGAACTGCCCCCGCCCGGTCCGCTCCGCCTGGCGCAGGGCCGCCACGACGGAGAAGGCGGCCCACATCCCCGAGCCGAGGTCGGCGAAGGGGGTGCCCGGGATGTAGGGCGGCCCCCCCGCGGGGCCGGTGAGCCCGACCGTCCCTCCCATCGCCTCGAAGTTCAGGTCGTGCCCGGGCGCCTGGGCGAGGGGGCCGTCCTGGCCGTAGCCGGTGATGGCGCAATAGACGAGCCGGGGGTTCTCCCGGGAGAGCCGGGCGTAGCCCACCCCCAGGCGGTCGAGGACTCCGGGCCGGAAGCTCTCGACGAGGACATGGGCTCCCTTCACCAGGCGGAAGAGGGCGTCCACCCCCTCCGGGCGCTTGAGGTCGAGGGCCAGGCTGCGCTTGTTGAGGTTGCAGTAGAGGTGGAAGGCGGAGGCGCCCCGGACGTCCAGGGGGGCCGCCATGCGCCCGTAGTCGCCCCGGACGGGGTCCTCCACCTTCACGACGTCGGCCCCGAGGTGGGCGAGCATGAGGGTGCATTGCCCGCCGGGAAGGAGCCGGGTCAGGTCGAGCACCCGCACGCCGGAGAGCGGCATCGGGAGTCCTCCGAAATAAGATGCGGTACGGGCGCGAACGGCCCCAGCCGTAGCATCCGGGCGGGGAAAGATCAATCTTTAGGGCGGCAGAGGCCGCGCCCGTGTGCGGGAGCCCCTTCGCCTCCCGCCTCCGCTGGGACCTTCCCCTCACCCCGGCCCTCTCCCAGAGGGAGAGGGAGGAATGACCATTTCATACGCCGACAGCTTTGGCGGCCCCGGCGCCCCTCTCCCCTTGGGAGAGGGGAGGGGGTGAGGGAATGATGATGACATGGAAAGAAGATCAAATTGACCACTGCCGGCTCTTCCCCCGCCGCGCCTTTCCGCCCGGCGCGGAGATGGGCTACCCTGTCTTTTCTGCGTATTTTTTCCTGCCGGGGCGGGCCGGCGGTTCCGGGGATCGGGTCGCGGGGCTTCATCCAGATCAAGGGGGGAGAGATGACCACCATCGTACAGATAGCGGCGAGGGAGATTCTCGATTCCCGCGGGAACCCCACCGTCGAGGCGGACGTCCTCCTGGCCGGTGGGGGCTTCGGCCGGGCGGCCGTGCCCAGCGGGGCGAGCACGGGCAAGCGCGAGGCGGTCGAGCTCCGGGACGGCCGGAAGGCCTACTTCCTGGGCAAGGGCGTGACCAAAGCGGTCGAGAACGTCCACAAGGTGCTGGCCCCGGCCCTGATCGGGATGGACGCGGCCGACCAGCGCTCGCTCGACCAGCGGATGCGCGAGCTGGACGGGACCAAGAACAAGGGCCGCCTCGGGGCGAACGCCGTCCTGGCGGTTTCGATGGCGGCGGCCAAGGCGGCGGCCGACGCCCACGACCTGCCGCTCTACCGCTATCTGGGCGGGGCGGGGGCCTGCACCCTGCCCGTGCCCATGATGAACATCGTGAACGGGGGCGCCCATTCCGACAACCGGGTGGACTTCCAGGAGTTCATGGTGATGCCCGCCGGGGCCAAGAATTTTCCAGACGCTCTGCGGATGGGCGTGGAGGTCTTCCACAACCTGAAGACCGTCCTCAAGAAGCGCGGCTACAGCACCGCCGTGGGGGACGAGGGGGGCTTCGCCCCCGACCTCAAGAGCAACGACGAGGCCGTCGAGACCATCCTCGAGGCTATCGTGCAGGCGGGCTACAAGCCGGGGCAGGACGCCATGATCGCCCTCGACCCCGCCTCGAGCGAGCTCTACGAGGGCGGCAAGTACGTCTTCCGCTGGTCGGACAAGAGCAAGAAGAGCTCCGACGAGATGGTGAAGTTCCTGGAGAACTGGGCGCGCCAGTACCCCATCGTCAGCATCGAGGACGGCTGCGCGGAGGACGACTGGGCCGGCTGGGCCGCCCTGACCCAGGCGCTGGGGGGCAAGGTGCAGCTCGTGGGGGACGACGTCTTCGTCACGAACACCGAGATCCTGGCGAAGGGGATCGCGGAGGGGGTGGCCAACAGCATCCTGATCAAGATGAACCAGATCGGGACGCTGAGCGAAACCCTGGAGGCCATCCAGATGGCCACGCGGGCCGGCTACACCTCCGTCATCTCCCACCGCTCGGGCGAGACGGAGGACACCACCATCGCCGACCTCGCCGTCGCCTCGAACGCCGGCCAGATCAAGACGGGCTCCGCGAGCCGCACGGACCGGCTGGCCAAGTACAACCAGCTCCTGCGCATCGCGGAGGAGCTGGGGGAGTCCGCCGTCTACCCGGGGATGGGGGCGTTCTTCAGCATCAAGAAGGCGGGGAAGGCGGCCGGCCCGAAGGCGAGGCGCTAGCGTCACCTTCGACGCCGCCGGTGCGGCCGGCCGCACCGGCGGCGCCTACAGCTCGCGGGGCGCGCTTCCCTGCGACTGGCGGAGATTCCCCGAGCTGTGGTTCTTAGGCGGCGGTGAGCTCGTTCCGGGCCGACATCGACCGGAGCGCGCCTTCGGTCACGATGCCCATGCAATCGGGGCAGCAGCCGGAGAGGACGGGGATGGACCGGCCCTTCGGCACCTCGGTCCGGGCCGAGGCGAGCTCCTTGCCCTCCACCAGGATCTCCGAGCACATCCAGCACTGAATCGCCACGGCCAGTCTCCTCTCTCTCCGGCGGTACGCCTTGCGCCGATACCTGATGTATCGGCCGGCGGCCGGGAGGGTTGAGCGGGGTTTTTCGCAAAAGCGGCGGATTTCGGGCTCAAGTCCGGCGGAAGGCTGCCGAGGGCGGCCCGGGAGAGGCGGAAATCCTCATCCCCGGGAGAGGAGGAGGAGCAGATTTCCGGCGGCGTCGGCCAGGGCGAGGTCGTCCCGGCCGTCGCCGTCGAAGTCCCCCGCCACGATGTTGGAGGCCGCCGGCGAGGTGAGCTCGAGGGTCCAGCGCAGCTTCCAGCGGTTGCCCACGAGCGCCAGGGCGGCCAGGCGCTTCCGGCCCCGTTCCTGGAGGACCACCTCCACGAATCCTCCGCGCCGGAGCAGGGCGAACTGCCACATGTTGCGCGAGCCGGCCGCATGGGTGGTGAAGCCCGGCCGCCGGGCCCGTTCCCTCAGGTCCCCCTGGTGGATCCGGAGCGCCAGCAGCGAGCCCGCCATGTGGGGGGCCTCCACCGCCAGCACCTTGATCCCCGAATGGTCCACGTCGAACGCGCCCAGGACGTGCGACCACCGGCTCCCGGCGCTCGCCCCACGGGCCTTCACCCTCAGCTCGCCCTTCTCCAGGCCGAGCAGGAGGTGGGCCGTGCCGCGGGCGTCGCTGCGCGTCACCAGGATCTCCTCCCGCCCGTCCCCGTCGATGTCCGCCGCCAGGGCCCCGAGCGCCTCGAACACCGCGCCCGCCCCCGCCGCGTAGCGGCCCATGGGGCGCAGGCGGTCTCCCTCGAGGCGGAAGATGCGGAGCTCGGTGGGCTCGACGGCATCCCCCAGCACCCCGTGGCGGCGGCGGTCGGTGGGCGCGGCCGGCGCGACGAGCTCCAGGTTTCCGTCCCCGTCCAGGTCGGCGGCGGCGAGGAGGGCGTCCTTCAGCACGGGCGAGGGCAGCCCGGGGCTCCCGGGCGCGAGGCGGTGCGCCTCGCGCCAGCCGCTCCCGCTCTCCCGGAAGAGGAGGAGCGAGCCGTCCTCGCCCACGGCGGCCGCGGCGGTCCGGCTCAGCGCGGCGGGGCGGGAGAGGGCCGAGAGGGGCTCGCTCGGGCGCACGAAGCGCCACTCCCGGGCCACCGTGTTGACGATGACGAAGAAGCCGTCCCGCCCCGGGCCCCCCAGGCGCCCCCCGCCCAGGTCGGCCGGGGGCACCTCGGCCGTCAGGTCGGAGGGGATGGGGTTGCGCTCCCAGCGGAGGGGCGCCCGGATGCTCTCGGCGCCCAGCCGGGGGGCGTGGAATTTCCCCTCCGCCGTCAGCACCAGTAGGCCCTGGGCCCTCTCGCGCGGGCGGCGCGGGGGGGTCGCGATGAGCCAGCGGGGCGTCCCTCCCGGGACGGCGAGGCGCAGCAGGCGGTGGGTCGAGGGCGGGCCGGTCAGGTCGCCGATCTCGGCCGCGCCCGGGAGCAGGGGAGCCCCCAGGATGGGGAGGGCCAGGCAGAGGCCCAGCCAGAGCGGCCAGGACGACCCAGGCATCCCCCCTCCTGCGGTGGGGCGGGCGGAGCCCGCGCGTGAAGGATGATCCGCGGAAGTTACGCCGCCGTGGTTCCTCCGTCGGCCAGCACGATCGAGCCGTTCATGAACTCGTTTTCCGGGGAAACCAGGAACAGCGCCGTGGCGGCCATGTTCTCCGGCTTCCCGAACTGGCGGATGGGGATCTTGTTCCGGCGGTTCTCGGCGAACTCGGGATCGTTGGCCAGGCGCTCCTTCACCCGGCCGCTCTCGACCACCCCCGGCGCCAGGCAGTTCACCCGGATGCCGGAGGGCCCCAGCTCCAGGGCCAGGCACTTGGTCAGGTTGTGCATCACCGCCTTGGTGCAGGAGTAGAGGCTGAAGTTGGGGGTGCCGTGCTCGGCCGCCTCGGAGCCCAGCATGAGGATGCGCCCGCTCTTCTGCGGAACCATGATGCGGGCGGCCTCGCGGGAGGCGATGTAGGCCGCCTTCGCGTTCACCTGGAAGAGGAGGTCGATCTCGTCGTCCTCGACCTCCGTGATCAGCTTGAAGCTGCGGGTGCCGGCGCAGTTGACGAGGATGTCGAGCCCGCCGAGGAACTCCGCGCCGTCGCGGACGAGCCGCGCGGCGTCCTGGGAGCGGGCGAAGTTGTATCCCTTGCCGCCGGCCCGCACGCCGTGCCCGGCGCACCCCTCGATGGTCCGGCGGAGGCCCTCGGCGTCGCTTCCGCCCCCGGACCATACGGCCGCGCCCTCGGCGGCGAACCGGATGGCGATGGCGGCCCCCATGCCGGACGAGGCCCCGGTGACGACCGCGCGCTTCCCTTCCAGCATTCTTGGCATGCATACCTCCACGAGGCGTACAAAGCGGAAAGATGGAATGGAGGCATTATCCGCCAGGGGGACGGCGGGGCGTCAACCGGGGCGGGGAGCCCCGTAGAGGGGAGCCGAGCGGCGCGCTGCCTTTCCGCTAGCTGCTCCGGCGGAGATCGTGCAGGGTGGCGGCCGCCGGCAGGGTGCCCGCCTCCTCCTTGAGGACGGCCATCCGGGCCTGGAAGCAGAGGCCGCAGATGCCGTGCGACACCCGCTCCGCCGCCTGGGACGAGGGAAGGAGCCAGAGGCCGGTGTGCGCCTGGGGGGGATTCCCCGGCGCCGCCTCCTCCAGCGGCTCTTCGATGACGTCATGGCAATAGCAGCATCGCTTGCTCCAGGCGGCGGGCATTTCCGTCTTCCTCCGTGCGTGTTAAGAGGCCAGCGTTTCTTCCGTCTGATAGCGCTTCTGGATTTCCTGGACCTCGTCCAGGCGTTCGAAGAACACGTCCAGCACCTGCGGGTCGAACTGGGTCCCCCGGCCCTCCCGGAGGATCTCCAGCGCGTGGTCGCGGGGGAAGGCCTCCTTGTAGGGGCGCTGGCTCGTGAGGGCGTCGTAGACGTCGGCCACCGAGCAGATGCGGCCCCACAGCGGGATTTCCTCCCCGCCGAGGCCGTTCGGGTAGCCCTCGCCGTCCCACCGCTCGTGATGGGAGAGGGCGACCTTCTCGCCGGCCCGGAGGAGCTCCGAGGAGGAGCTGCCCAGGATGCGGCCGCCGATGACGGTGTGCTGCTGCATGATCCGCCACTCGTCCGAGTCGAGCTTGCCGGGCTTGAGCAGGTTCTTGTCCGGGATGCCCAGCTTGCCCACGTCGTGCATGGCGCAGGCGTGGAAGACCGTTTCCACCTCGCTGGGGGGCAGCCCGCAGCCCCGGGCGATGAGCGCCGCGTAGCGGCTCATGCGCTTGACGTGGGCGCCGGTCTCCTTGTCCTTGTACTCGGCCGCGACGGCCAGCCGGTGGATGGTCTCTAGGTGGGCATCGTGGGCGAGCCGCTGGGCCTGGACCATGTCGGCCAGCGCCTTGCGGAGGGTGGCGGTGCGCTTCTCCAGCATGTCCTCGAGCTCGGAGCGCGTCTTCTTGATCTCGTCCTGCGCCTCCTTCATCTTGAGGAGGAAGGACATGCGCACCGAGAGCTCGGTGAAATCGACGGGCTTGGAGATGAAATCGTGGGCCCCGACGCGGATCGCGCGGATGCGGTCGTCCTTGCCGCCGTGCCCGGTGACCATGAGGACGGGCAGGTCCGCCGTCTCCTCGTCGGCGCGCAGCTGCCGCACCACCTCGAAGCCGTCGATGCCGGGCATCACCACGTCGAGGAGGACGAGATCGCAGCCCAGGCGCACCTTGGCCAGCGCCTCGAAGCCGTCGCGGGCGTCCTCCACCTCGTAGCCGAGCGATTCCGCCATCGTCTTGAGGAGAAGGCGGAACCGCGTATCGTCGTCCACGATCAGAACGCGCTTCGGGTACTTCATGGGCGGCATTCCTTGCACCTTGCGTACCAAACCAGCCGCACGCGCGGAAAAACCCGCACGGGAACCTGAGGTGATCGCCTCGGCGGACGGCCTCATCTTGTACTCTTGCTTTATCGGCGGGGGAAGGGTTTCCTTAAGTCCGTTTTTGCCGATCCGAGAAGAAGGTCACAATTTAATCATTCCTTCATTTCGAGGAGAGGTTCCCATCGTCCCGGCGTGAAAGGACGGAGAATCGTTCGTTAATCCGGCGTATCGCGGAAGTGTCCGAAGCTTGGGGAGTGTCGAGTCTGGAGGAAACGCGATGCCGAAGAAGATCGAGCACCTTCACTGGCCCGGCGCCCCGGACATGTGGATGCCTTACGCGCCGGCCATCCGCGTCACGGGGGGCAGCACCGTCTACCTGGCCGGGGTGACGGCCGCCCCCGTCTACCATCACCACCCCCACCGCCCCGAGGAGTTCGATTCCATGCCGCCCGGCATGGAGGGCCAGGCGCGGGCCGCGCTGGAGAACCTGAAGCGCGGCCTGGAGGCCGTGGGCGCCACCTTCGCCGACGTGGTGACCGCCAGCCGATACGTGACCGATCTCTCCGAGCAGGACGCCCTGAACCGGGCCTGGGCGGATTATTTCGGCGACGCCCGGCCCGCCACCACGACCGTCCAGGTGGTGCGGCTGGCCACCGACCCGAGGTGCCTCGTGGAGATCAACGCCGTCGCCGTCGTCGGCTAAGCCGGGCGGCGGTTTCGGAGGGCGGCGGAAAACAATGGCTTGTCATACCCGCAACGCTTTGATAGCATTGGAGAAGTGATGCGCTTCCG
Source organism: Candidatus Tectomicrobia bacterium (assembly GCA_016192135.1). Classification (NCBI taxonomy): domain Bacteria; kingdom Pseudomonadati; phylum Candidatus Tectimicrobiota; species Candidatus Tectimicrobiota bacterium. Next base: position 165,142 of record JACPUR010000035.1, read on the forward strand.
CCCCCTTTCCCTCCATCCGTAGACGACATGGCGCGCCGACCCAGGGATCCCAAGGCTCGAATCGAGGCCCTCGGCCAGCGGATGGAGAAAGTCCCGTCCTCTCCGGCCTTTTTCCCGCTGGCCTCGCTCCTCTGGCAGCAGGGGGACGCCCCCCGCGCGGAGAAGTTCCTGCGCGCCGGCCTCGAGGCGCACCCCGCGTATTCCGCCGCCCGGGTCCTGCTGGGGGAGATCCTGCTGGCGATGGATCGCCCGGAGGAGGCCGCTGAAGAATTGGCGGCCGCCGTCCAAGTTTCGCCGTGGAACCTCCAGGGCCAGCGCCTGCTCGCCGACTGTCTCCACCGCGCGGGCGACGAGGCGGGGGAGCGCAAGGCGCTTCGCATCGCCGCCATGTTCGACTCCTCCGACGCCGGGGCGCGGGCCCTGCTCGAGGAGGCTCCGAGGCCGGCTCCGGAGGCGAAGCGCGCGCGTCCGGAGGCCGGGGAGGAGGCGCCCGCCCCCGTCGCCACTCCGTCGCTCGCGGAGCTCTACACGTCCCAGGGCCACCACGCCCAGGCCGCCGAGGTGTACCGCCAGCTTCTCCGGAAGGAGCCGGGGAACGCCGAGTGGAAGAAGAAGCTCGGCCTCCTGGAGGAGCGCCTCGCCCCCGGCGCCTCCCCGCCCGGGCCCCCCGCCTCCGCGGTCCCGGACCTCGATTTTGATCTCGAGGAAGAGATCGCGCCCGGGGCGCGGAGCGGGGAAGAAAAATCCCCCGCGCCGGCCCCCGCCCTCGACGACGACCTGGATGCCCTGCTGGGCGAGGCGGACCGGGCCCAGGCGGCGCTCCCGGCCCTCGATCAGGAAGACGGCGATCTGGCGCTCGAGATCGCGGAGGAGCCGAAGGCCGGCGGGGCGGCACCCGGCGCCCCCGCGGGAGAGGCCGCCCTGGAGGACGATCTGGAGGCTTTCCTCGAGATGGAGGATGAGCCGGCCGGAGCGGCCCCTGCGCCTCCCGCGGCCTCCGGTCCGAAGGGGGCCGCGCCCGGCGGGGAGCTCGACGATCTGGAAGGCCTGTTCGCGGGGGCGGAGGAGGAGCCTGACGCCGCTCCTTCTCCAAAACCTCCTCAAGCGGCGCTTCCCACGGCGGGCGCGGAGGACGATCTGGACCTGGACGCGCTGTTCGCGGCCGAGGAGGAGGGCGCCCCGGCGGCGGCTCCTCCGGTGTCTGGGCCTCCGGCGCCGGGCAGGATGGCGCCTGTCCCCGAGGCGGTGTCCGGCGAGGAGCTGGAGAGTCTGTTCCTCGAGGACGAGGAGGGGGAATCCGTCCCCGCGCCTCCCCAGGCCCAAGCGGCCCCGCCGGCGGCCGCGCCAACCGAAGAGTTGGATTTCGATTTGCTGGAGGAAGAGGAAGCGGGGGCGAAGCCTTCCGCTCCCGCCGAGGCGGCGCTCCCGGCCGGGGAACCCGATGAGCTGGACCTCGGAGCGTTGTTCGAGGAAGAGGAAGACGAGGACGCCCCGGCGCAGGCGGCTTCCGCTTCCCTGGGGGCCGCGGACGGCGAGGCGATCCCGGATGAGGAGCTGGCGGGCCTCTTCGCGCCGGAGGAGGACGAGGCCGCGCCCGCCGCCCCGCGGGCCCGGCCGGAGGGGGAGGATGCGGCCGTCCTCGACCTCGACCTGGAAGCGGAGCTGCTGGAGGAGGACCTGAGCCTCCAGGCGGAGCCGGGCGGGGCGGAGGAGGCGGGAGACATCCTCCCCGGGGAAGAAGCGGCTCCCGCCGAAGCCCCGCGCGAATCCCGGGTGCCCGAGGCCGCCCCGGCCAATGGCGCCGAGATGGATCCCTTCCTCCGGAACCTCATCGGGCTCTACGTCGAGGAGGGGAACCTCCCCCAGGCGCTCGACCTGTGCCGCAAGGCGCTGGCCCTGGGCCCGCCCCCGGCTTGGCTCGCGGGGCGGATGCAAGAGATCGAGGGCCGGCTGGCGGAAGGGTTGCGGGAAGGCCCCAAAGGGGATAAGGAGGGGGGGGTCCGCTCCTTGTCTCCCGCCGAAGTGGTCGAACGCCTGGAAGACTGGCTCCGGGCTCTTCAGCGCCGCAAGGCGAGGATGCCCGCGAGCCAATAGGCCGAAGAGCGCGGCGGGCCGGGGAGAGGCCCGGAAGATATGAATTTTCGCGAAGGAGCGCCTTGCAGATGACGCCACCCGTCAAGGCCGGCCCGGCGGTTTCCAGCGCCCCCGAGGAGGAGCGGCTCGCCGAACTGCCCCTGGATGCCCTCTGCGTCCACACCATCCGAACCCTTTCCATGGACGCCGTCCAGAAGGCCGTCTCCGGCCATCCGGGCGCGCCGATGTCCCTCGCCCCGCTGGCCTACGTGCTCTGGACGCGCTTCCTCCGGCACAACCCCCGCAACCCCGGGTGGTTCGACCGGGACCGCTTCGTGCTCTCGTGCGGCCACGCCTCGATGCTCCTGTACTCGGTGCTCCACCTGACGGGCTACGACCTCCCGCTCGAGGAGATCAGGCGCTTCCGCCAGTGGGGGAGCCTCACCCCCGGCCACCCCGAGTACGGCCACACCCCGGGCGTCGAGACCACCACCGGCCCCCTCGGCCAGGGCTTCATGAACGCGGTCGGCATGGCGATGGCCGAGGCGCACCTGGCGGCCCGCTACAACCGGCCCGGGCACGAGGTGGTGAACCACCGGACCTTCGTCCTCGTGAGCGACGGGGACCTGATGGAGGGCGCCTCGCACGAGGCCGCCTCCCTGGCCGGCCACCTGGGCCTGGGCAAGCTCGTCGCCGTCTACGACGACAACCAGATCACCATCGACGGGAGCACCGATCTCGCCTGCTCGGACGACGCCGCGGCCCGCTTCGCCGCCTACGGCTGGCACGTCCTCAACCTGGGCGAGAAGGCCGAGGACCTCGGCGCCCTCTCCCAGGCCCTGGACCGCGCCGCCGCCGAGACGGGCCGGCCCTCGCTCGTCATCGTCCGCTCCCGCATCGGCTACGGCTCCCCGAACGCGGAGGGCAAGTCCAAGGCGCACGGGGAGGCGCTGGGCGAGGAAGAGGTCAAGCGAACGAAGGCCGCCTACGGCTGGCCCGAGGACGCCCAGTTCCTCGTCCCCGCCCGCGCCGCCGCCCACATGGGCAAGGCCGTCGAGAGAGGCGAGGCGCTGGAGCGGGCCTGGAGGGAGAAGCTAGAGGCCTACCGGCGCGCCCACCCGCAGGAGGCCGCTGCGCTCGAGGAGGCCATCTCCGGAAAGCTCCCCGCCGGCTGGGATCGGGGCCTTCCCGCCTTCAAGCCCGAGGACGGCCCCCTGGCCACCCGCGCGGCCTCGGGCAAGGCGCTCAACGCGCTCGCCTCGAAAGTGGGGGCCCTCATCGGCGGGAGCGCCGACCTCGCCCCCTCGAACAATTCCATCATCCAGGGCTCGGGCAACTTCCTGCGGGGGCGCCACGGCGAGCGGAACATCCACTGGGGGGTCCGCGAGCACGCCATGTGCGGGGCCTGCAACGGGATGGCGCTGCACGGCGGGGTGCGGCCCTACGCGGCGACCTTCTTCGTCTTCACCGATTACGCGCGCCCCTCCATCCGCCTGGCGGCGCTGATGGGGCTTCCGGTCATCTACATCATGACCCACGACTCCATCGGCCTGGGGGAGGACGGCCCCACCCACCAGCCCATCGAGCACCTGGCCTCGCTCAGGGCCATGCCGGGGCTCTGCGTCATCCGGCCCGCCGACGCGAACGAGGCCGTGGCCGCCTGGAAGGCCGCCCTCCAGCGGCTGGACGGGCCCACCATGCTCGTCCTGACGCGGCAGGCGCTCCCGGTGCTGGACCGCTCCCGGCTCGCGGCGGCGGAGGGCCTCCACCTCGGCGCCTACGTGCTCTCCCCGGAGAGGGGAGGCGCCCCCGGCCTCGTCCTCATCGGCACGGGCTCGGAGGTGGCGCTCACCCTCGAGGCGCAGGCCGCCCTGGCCCGGGAAGGGGTGGACGCGCGGGTGGTCAGCATGCCGAGCTGGGAGCTCTTCCGGCAGCAGCCGCAGTCCTACCGCGAGGAGGTGCTCCCGCCCGCGGTCAAGGCGCGGCTGGCGGTGGAGGCGGGCTCCACCTTCGGCTGGCGCGAATGGGTGGGTGAGGCGGGCGGCGTCCTGGGGATCGACCGCTTCGGCGCGAGCGCGCCGGCGAAGGAGAACTTCAAGCGCTTCGGTTTCACGGTGGAGAACGTGGTGGAGCGGGCTAAGCGGCTGCTGGGCCGCTGATCCCGGTCTCCGCCCGCGAATGGGCCGCTCCGCCGAATTGCGGGAGACGCGCCTCCCATGATTTCAAGCCGCCCCGGGGGCGGCGCGCGCCCGCGAACCGCCGCCTGGCAGCCGGACGTATGATTCGCTTGACGGGAGTCTGGAAGCGCTACGAGGAGGGCGGCTTCGCCCTCCAGGAGATGAGCCTTCACGTCCCCCGCGGGGAATTCGTCTTCATCACCGGGCCGAGCGGCGCCGGCAAGACCACCCTCCTCTCCCTCATCTACGGGGCGGAGTCCGTCGACCGGGGCCAGATCTTCATCGCGGGCCGCAACATCACCCGGCTGCGGCGGAAGGATCTCCCCCACCTCAGGCGGGGCATCGGGGTGGTGTTCCAGGACTTCAAGCTGCTCCCCCGGCGGACCGTGTTCGACAACATCGCCTTCTGCCAGCGGGTCATCGGCGTCTCGGCCTCCGAGGCCCGGCGGCGGGTGTACGCGGTGCTCAAGCTGGTGGGGCTCGCGTCGAAGCGCAACGCCTTCCCGCGCTTCCTCTCGGGCGGGGAGCAGCAGCGGGTGGCCATCGCCCGGGCGCTGGTCAACCGCCCGCCGCTCCTCATCGCGGACGAGCCCACGGGCAACCTCGACCAGGCAATGGCCCGCGAGGTGATGGATCTATTCCGGGCGATCAACCGGATGGCGACGACCGTGGTGGTCGCCACGCACGACAGCGCCCTCGTCGAGTACATGGGGAAGCGGGCCATGCGGCTGGACAACGGCCGGATCGGGGACGGCGCCAGGTGATCCGCTGGCTGCAGAGCTTCCCCTATTTCCTGCGCGAGGCGTTCAAGGACCTGCGGGAGAACGCGGGCGGCGCCGCCATCGCCCTCGGGACGACGACGATCAGCCTCATCCTGCTCGGGGCGCTCTGGATCGTGCAGCTGAACGTCGCGGGGCTGGTGGACGCCTGGCGGGAGCGCTTCCAGCTCACCATCTTCCTCGGCGGCCAGTCCACCCCCGAGCAGCGGGGGGCGCTCCGCAAGACGGTGCTGGCCGCCCCGGGGGTGGAGCGGATCGAGGAGGTGAACCCGGAGGAGGCCTTCCGCGAGATGCAGGGCTGGCTCGGCCAGGACGCGGACCTGCTCCGGGGGCTGGACCGCTCGTTCCTCCCGCCGTCCTACCGGGTGATCTTCCGGCCGGGCCGGCGCGATCTCGCCCACGTCGAGCGCCTGATGGCCCAGGTGCGGACGATGCCCGGGGTGGAGCGGACGCGCAACGACATCCTGTGGCTCCGCCGCCTGGAGGGCCTCATCCGCATCGTCACGGTGGCCGTGTGGACGCTCACCTTCCTGCTGGGCCTGGGCGTCGTGTTCATCATCGGGAACACCATCCGCCTCACGCTGTTCGCCCGGCGGGAGGACATCGCCATCATGCATCTCGTCGGGGCGACCGACCTGTTCATCAAGACGCCCTACGTGACCGAGGGGGCGCTGTGCGGGGCGGCGGGGGGGCTCCTGGCCTTCGGGGTGCTGTGGGGGGTGTTCCACGGGCTGTTCCAGCCCATCGCGGGGGGGGCGACAGGAGCGGATTTCGCCGTCCACGCGGGCGGCTGGAGGCTGGCCCTGGGGCTGGTGGGCTCGGGCATGGCCCTGGGCCTCATCGGGAGCTTCGTCTCGGTGCGCCACTTCCTGCGGGGGAGCCGGTGATGGGCCTCCGGCACGGGAAAACGAGGGTTTTCTCCGAATTCCGCGCGCGCCGAATTGCTGGCCGGGCTCCCTTCGCGGTAGGATGGATTTTGGCCGTTCTTACGTCCCTGGGCTTGGCCCCGCCGGAAGGTTCGGCGGCCGCCCCGGACGGGGGGGCCGAGGCGCGGGCGGAGCAGGAAATCCGCCGTCGGGAAGAGCGCCTGCGCGCCATGGAGCAGCTTTTGGCGCAGGAGCAGGCCCGCGAGGCCCGGCGGCGGCGTCAGACGGAATCCGTCCTGGAGACGCTGGACGCCGCGGCGGCGCGGCTGGCCGCCGAGGACGAGCGGCTCCGGATCCTCGCGGAGCGGCTCCAGCTCTCGGAACTCCGGCTGGAGGAGGTGCAGGGCCGGGCCCGGGCCATGCGGGAGGAGCGGGAATCCCTCCGGGCGCGGCTCAAGGAGCGCCTCCGGGAGTTGTACATGGGGGGGCCGGCGGGGACTCTGCGGCTTCTCGTCATGTCGCGCTCGGTGGAGGACATGCTGGACCGCTGGTCGCTGGCGGGGGTCCTCTCGCGCCACGACGCGCGGCTGATCGAGAGCTTCCGCAGGAGTGAGGAGACGCTGGCGGCGCTCGAGGAGGAGGTCCGGAAGGAGGTCCGGGAGCGGGCGGCCCTTCTCGCGCGCCAGGCCGAGGCCAAGAAGCGCGCGGCCGGGCTCTATACCAGCCGCTCCGCTCAGCTCGACGAGCTGGAGAAGGACAGGGAGAAGCGCCGGCGGCTCATGGAGGAGCTGGAGGCCTCGCGGAACAGCCTGCGCGACTCCATCTCGCGGCTCCTCGCGCCGGAGGGCGCCGGAGAGGCCGAGGGCGGGCCGTTGCGGGAAGGCGCGTTGCCCTGGCCGGTCGCGGGCGTGCCGCTCCCGCCCGGCGGCGCGAAGAAGGAGGGGCGCAGCCTCCGGATCCAGGCCCCGCAGGGGGCTCCGATCCGGCCCGTGGCCCCGGGCGAGATCGTGTACGCGGATTGGGTGCGGGGCTACGGCCATCTCCTCGTGCTCCGGCATGCGGGGGGGATGTACAGCGTATACGGGGGGGCGGGAGACGTGTTCGTCGGCCGGGGCGATAAGGTGGCCGCCGGCAGGATCATCGCCCGCGTCGGCACGACGGAGGCGCTGGGAGGCGCAGCGCTCTATTTCGAGATTCGGAAAGGCGCCGTTCCGCTGGATCCGCTGCGGTGGCTCTCACCGCGGCGTTAGTGAAGGGAGGAGGCCCGGCCTGGGCTTCCCCCAAGGAGAAGCAAGCATGATGAAGAAAGGCGTTGTGGGCGGTTGGGCAACGTGGGTGCTCGCGGTGACGGTGCTCGCCGCGGGCCTGGCGATGAGCCCCATGGGCAGCACCGCCGCCCGGGAGGAGTCCGCGTACTCGGAGCTGCGGACCTTCACCGAAGTGCTGAGCCTGGTCGAGGAGAACTACGTCAACCCGATTGAGCAGCAGAAGCTCGTCCGTGGCGCCATCCACGGCATGCTCCGGACCCTGGACCCCCACACGAGCTACCTGACTCCCGAGTTCTACAAGGAGATGCAGGTCGAGACCACGGGGCGGTTCGGCGGGCTGGGCATCGAGATCAGCATCCGCGACGACATCCTGACGGTGGTGACCCCCATCGAGGACACGCCCGCCTTCCGCGTGGGAGTCAAGGCCGGGGACCAGATCATGGCCGTCGAGGGCGAGAGCACCAAGGACATGAACCTCCAGGACGCCGTGAGGCGCCTGCGCGGCGAGCCGGGCAGCAAGGTGAAAATCACCGTGCGCCGGAAGGGCATCGATAAGCTCCTCGACTTCACCATCGAGCGCGAGATCATCCGCATCAAGAGCGTGCGGAGCCAACTGCTGCCCGAGGGCATCGGCTACATCCGCCTCCGGAGCTTCCAGGGCAACACGGGCGCCGAGGTGCGCGACGCCCTCTCCAAGCTCATGGCTCAGAAGGCCCGCGGGCTGGTGTTCGATCTCCGCAATAACCCGGGCGGGCTGCTCTCCCAGGCCGTGGAGGTGTCGGACATCTTCCTGGAGCCGGGCAAGCTGGTCGTCTACACGAAGGGGAGGCTCGAGAGCCAGCAGCAGCGCTTCTCCTCCTCCCAGCGCGGCATCGGGGCCGAAATCCCGATGGTGGTGCTCGTGAACGCGGGCAGCGCCAGCGCCTCGGAGATCGTGGCCGGGGCCCTCCAGGACCTGAAGCGGGCGCCGGTGCTGGGCGAGAAGACTTTCGGGAAGGGCTCGGTCCAGACCATCGTGCCGCTTTCGGACGGCTCGGGCCTGCGGCTGACGACGGCGCTCTACTACACGCCGAAGGGCCGGCTCATCCAGGGCGAGGGCATCGAGCCCGACGTCAAGCTCTCGGCGGAAGGCCAGGTCGCGAATCACCTGCGGGAAAAGGACCTGCCGGGCCATCTGCCCAGCCTGTCCGAGCGGAGCGGGGGCAAGTCCCAGTCCGCGCCCCCGGTCCCCCAGGTTCGCCCTCCGCAGATGCCAGCCGGGGACGAGAAGGACGGCCAGCTGGATGCGGCCGTGGAGTACCTGAAGAGGGAAGTGCTGGACAAGGCCAAGAAGGGATAGGGGACTCTTGCAACAGGGGCGGCCGGTCCGGATGCCTCCGGCCGCTCTCCCGATGGGTGCGAGGTTGTCGGTTCGGCCCCGCCGGATGGTCCCGGGGGGGCCGAACTTTTGATCCCCGGGGGGGCCGGCGGCGTTCCAAGGGGCGAGGCGGACTCATGAGCGGAGGGCACAGGCTCATCCTGGGGATCGAGACAAGCTGCGATGAAACAGCGGCTTCGGTGCTTCAGGTTGAGGATTGGGATGAAGGCCTTGCCCCCCCTCGCGTGCTCTCCAACGTGGTGGCCAGCCAGCATGATCTTCACGGCCGCTTCGGCGGTGTGGTGCCGGAGCTGGCCTCGCGCCGCCACGTCGAGATGGCCGATCCGGTCCTCCGGGCGGCCCTGGAGGACGCGGGCGTCTCCCTGGACGAGGTGGGGGCGGTGGCGGTGACCCGCGGGCCGGGCCTGGTCATCGCCCTCCTGGTCGGGCTTTCGGCCGCGAAGGCCATCGCCTGGAGCCGTGGAATCCCGCTGGTGGGGGTCCACCACCTGGCGGGGCACATCTACTCCCTCTTCCTCGATAATCCCGCCCCGGGGGAGGAGCAGGCCTCCGGCGCGGCGGGAGGGCCGCCCCCCTTCCCGCACCTGGCGCTCGTTGTCTCGGGGGGCCACACCGACTTTTACCGGGTCGATGCCCCGGGCCGGGAGGCGCACCTGGGGGGTACGCTGGACGACGCGGTGGGGGAGGCCTACGACAAGGTGGCCGCCTCCATGGGGCTGGGCTATCCCGGCGGGCCGATGGTGGATCGGCTGCATGCCGCCTTCCGGGCGGAAAATCCATCCCGGGAGGCTGTCCCCCTGCCGCGCCCTTATCTTGAGGACAAGCTTTACAGCTTCAGCTTTAGTGGATTGAAAACCGCGGCCTTGACATTCTTGCGGGAGAGAGGTTTCTACCATGACGATCCCACCCTCGCCCCCTGGGCCCGCCCGAGCGGGATGCCCGAGGCGGACGCCCGTGCGCTGGCGGCCGGATTCCAGGAGGCGGCGGTGGACGTGCTCGTCGAGAAGGCGGCCCGGGCGGCCCGAGCGCAGGGGCTGAGGGCCGTCTCGGTGAGCGGGGGGGTGGCGGCCAACCGCCACCTGCGGGGCCGGCTGGCCGAGCGGGCCAAAGCCTCCGGCTGGTCGCTCCATCTTCCCGCCCGGCGCTATTGCACCGATAATGCAGCCATGATCGCCTGCGCGGGGGCCTTCGCCCTGAGGGGCCGGGAGGAGGCCGGGATGGACTATCTGGCCCTCGACGCGGACCCGGCCTGGGAGCTGGACCCCTCCGGCGCGGCCGATTCGCGGAGATAGGGGAACGGATGCGTGCCGAGGAAGCGGGCCCTCCCGAGCTCGAAGAAGCGCTGGCGGACGTGCCGCCGCCTCCCCCGGGGTTCCTGGAGCCCCTGGAGATCGGGGATATCCGCCTGAAAAGCCGGCTCGTGATGGCGCCCATGGCCGGCTACACGAACCTTCCCTTCCGCCGGCTGGTGGCCTCGCGGGGGGCGGGGATGGTGGCGGCCGAGATGGTGAGCTGCCAGGCGCTCGTCCGCCGGCACGCCAAGACCTTCGCCCTCATGCGGATGGAGGCCGGGGAGCGGCCGGTTTCCATCCAGCTCTTCGGCGCCGACCCCGCGATGATGGGGGAGGCCGCCTCCATCGCCGAGGAGGCGGGGGCCGACGTCATCGACCTCAACTGCGGCTGCCCGGTCAAGAAGATCACCAAGACCGAGGCCGGCTCCGCCCTTCTCTGCGATCCGGACCGCGCGGGGGAGATCGTCTCGGCCATGGTCCGGTCGGCCCGCAAGCCCGTCACCGTCAAGATGCGCACCGGCTGGGACACCATCGGCGCCCGGCAGGCGGAGCGGTTCGCCCGGGCGGTGGAGGAGGCGGGGGCCGCGGCCATCACCGTCCACGGCCGGACGCGCCAGGCCATGTTCGGGGGGACGGTCGATCTCGAGGCCATCGCCCAGGTCAAGCGGGCCGTCTCCATCCCCGTCCTCGGCAACGGGAGCATCCTCACCCCCGCCGACGCGATGCGCATGATCGAGCGCACCGGGGTGGACGGCCTGATGATCGGCCGGGGGGCCATCGGCAATCCGTGGATCTTCTCCCGGCTCACCCACTGGCTCCGGACGGGGGAGCTTCCGCCCCCGCCCTCCCTGGAAGAGCGCCGCGCCGTGGCGCTCGCGCACCTGCGCGGCCTGGGCGAGGAGCTGGGGGAGAGGATGGGCGTCCTCCACGCCCGCAAGCACCTGGCGGCCTACACCAAGGGGATGCGGGGCGGCGCGGCCTTCCGGGAGCGGGTGAACCAGCTCGAATCCCTGGAGGAGGCCGCCGGGGCGGTCGAGGCGTTCTTCGACGAGGCGGGGCGCGAGGCCCCCTCGTGTGCGAGGCGGCCGGATGCGGCTTGAGCGGAAGCGGGCCCTGGTGACGGGCGGGGGACGGGGCATCGGCCGCGCCATCGCGCTCGCCTTCGCCGGCGAGGGGGCGGACGTGGCGGTCGCCGCCCGCACCCGCGCCGAGATCGAGGGCGTCAAGGCCGAGATCGAGGCCCGGGGCCGAAGGGGGCTGGCGCTGCCCTGCGACGTGGGTGCGCCGGGCGAGGTCGAGAGGGCGGTGGCGGCGGTGGAGGAGGCCTGGGGAGGCGTGGACATCCTCGTGGCGAACGCCGGGCTGCTCCGCCACGCCCCGCTGGAAGGCACGTCCGACGCCCTCTGGGACGAGGTGCTCCGGGTGAATCTCACCAGCGTGTTCCGGGCGGTTCGGGCCGTGCTCCCGGGCATGGTGGAGCGCGGCTGGGGGAGGGTGATCGCCATGAGCTCGGTTTCGGGGAAGGTGGGCGGCGCCAACCGCAGCGCCTACCACGCCGCCAAGCACGGGGTGATCGGCCTGGTGCGCTCGGCCGCGCTCGAAGTGGCCCAGCGGGGGGTGACGGTCAACGCCATCTGCCCGGGCTTTGTGGAAACCCGCATGATCTCCGACAATAGGGACGACTTCATCCGCTTCGGCGGGAACGACGGCGGAGAGGACGTCCTCCGGAAATTCCGGGAGGAGATCCCCATGAAGCGCTTCCTCGATCCGTCCGAGGTGGCCGCGATGGCGGCCTTTCTCGCCAGCGAGGACGCGCGCGGCGTCACCGGCGAGGCGTACACGATCTCCTGCGGAGCCGTGCAGGCCTAGCCTCCACTCCGCCGCTGTACCGCCCTGGAGTTGTCCCCGATGTCCCGACGGCCGCGCCGGCTCAACGCGCCATCCCTCCGGCGGGAGCCCGCGCTGACGGGCCCGGCCGTGGAGGGCGAGCGCGCCCGGGCGCGGAGGCGGCTCAGGTCCCGGCCGAAGCCTCCCCCCGCCGGCGATGCGTCTCCCTCCTCCACATCCGGCAAGGCGTCATCGGCCCGGCGGCGGGGCGGGTTCCCCCGTGCGATGCGGGGCTTCCTCGCCTTCGTCCTCCTGGGCGCGACCGTCGCCGCGGTCGCCGCCGCCGCGGGGGGGATCGCCTACTACCGCAAGGTGGCGCGGGAGCTGCCGGACGTGGAGCTCCTCCGGACCTACCGTCCCAGCCTCGTCACCCGGGTGTTCGACCAGCACGGCGGGCTGGTGCGCGAGTTCTTCGTCGAGCGGCGCTTCCTGCTCCCGCTGGAGGAGATTCCCCGGAACGTGATCCAGGCCACCATCGCCACCGAGGATTCGCGCTTCGAGGAACATCCGGGAGTAGACGTCATCGGCATCGGCCGGGCGGCCCTGCGGAACATCGCCGGGGGCGAGATCGTCCAGGGCGGCAGCACCATCACCCAGCAGCTCGCGAAGACCCTCTTCCTCACGCCGGAGCGCAGCCTCGACCGCAAGCTCAGGGAGGCGGTGCTGGCCTTCCGCATCGAGAGCCGCTTCGGCAAGCGGGAGATACTCAACCTCTACCTGAACCAGATCTACTACGGCCACGGCGCCTACGGCATCGAGGCCGCCGCGCGCGTCTACTTCGGCAAGGGCGCGAAGGACCTGACCCTGCCGGAGGCCGCCCTCCTCGCCGGCCTCCCCCGGGCGCCCAATACCTACAGCCCCTTCCGCTCGCTCGACCGGGCCAAGCGCCGCCGCGCCCACGTCCTGCGGCGGATGTACGCCGAGGGCTACATCTCGGGCATGGAGCGCGATCTGTCGGCCCGGGCGCTCGTCCGGCTCGCGAAGGTGCCGCCGAGCGGCGGGGAGGCCGAGTACGCCATCGAGGAGGCCCGGCGCCAGGCGGGGCGGCTGGTGGGCACCCAGCGGTTCTACCGGGACGGGCTCCGGATTCACACCACCATTCATTCGGACATCCAGCGCGAGGCGACGAGCGCCTTGCGCAAGGGTCTGCAGGAGGTGGATCGGCGGCGGGGCTACCGCGGCCCCATCGGGCGCGTCAGCCTCCGGTGGAGCGAAGACCGGATATGGAACTTCGTGGCCATCTTCCTCGCCCAGCGCGAGGAGTGGCCGGAGTTCCGCGCGGGGCGGTGGGAGCCGGCGGTGGTGACCAAGGTTTCGCGGCGGAGGGCCGATCTGAAGCTGCGGGGCGCCGAGGGTTTCCTCCTCCTCGAGGACGCCGAGTGGGCGCGCCCGTTCGACCCTTCCCGGAACGGGCTCGGCGACAAGCTCGCGAACCTGGAGGAGGCGCTCCGGCCGGGGGACGTCGTGCTGGCCGAGCGCCTCCCGGCGAACGGCAAGCCCGAGGCCGCCCCCGCGCGGGTGAGGCTGGTCCAGGAGCCCCAGGTGCAGGGAGCCGTCGTGGTGCTGGAGCCCCGCACCGGCGCCATCCGGGCCATGGTGGGGGGCTACGACTTCGAGCGGAGCCGCTTCAACCGGGCCACCCAGGCCGTCCGGCCGCCGGGCTCGGCCTTCAAGCCGTTCGTCTACCTCGCGTCCCTGCGCGAGGGGTGGACGCCCTCGGACATCATCCTCGACGCACCTGTGATTTTCCCCTCCGAGGGAGGGGAGTGGAAGCCCACCAACTTCGAGGAGCGCTTCTTCGGCCCCACCACCCTGCTCGACGCCATCACCTATTCGCGCAACGTCGTCACGGTGAAGCTGGCGAGCGCGATAGGGGTGAGGAAGATCATCCGGCGGGCCCGCGAGCTGGGCATCCGCTCCCCCCTCAAGCCGAACCTCTCGCTGGCCCTGGGCTCCAACGGGGTGACCCTGCTGGAGCTGGCCTCGGCCTACGGCACCCTGGCCAACGGAGGGGTGCGCGTGGAGCCCCACCTCCTGCAGCGGGTGGAGGATGCCGCCGGCCGCGCCATCTGGGGCGTCTCGCCCGCGGTGAGGCGCTCCGTCCCCCCCGAGGAGGCCTACGTGATGGTGGACCTCCTCCAGCGGGTGGTCGAGGCGGGGACGGCCTCCAGGGCCCGGGAGCTCAAGCGCCCGCTCGCCGGCAAGACGGGCACGACGAACGACTATCAGGACGCCTGGTTCGTCGGGATATCTCCCCTGTTCGCGGTGGGGGTATGGGTGGGCATGGACGACAAGAGCACCCTGGGCCGCAACGAGACAGGGGGCCGGACGGCCCTGCCGATCTGGATGGAAGTGATGGCGTCCCTGCACGAGGGGCTGCCCGCCATGGACTTCCAGCGGCCCCAAAAAGTCTCGATGGTCTACGTGAACCCCCGCACGGGCGCCCGCCTTCCCAGGGAAGAGCCGGGCGGGGTGTGGCAGGCCTACCTCCCGGGGAGCGAGCCGGACTTCGCGCCCCGCCAGGTGCGGCCGGACGATCTGAAGGCCTTCGCCGCGGAACCCGAAGCGGCCGGGCCCGCCCCCCGCGAGCCGGAGGAACTCTCCCTGGCGGAGCAGGGCGGCGGGCCGCCGGGGCCGGGGGAAGCTGAAGGTCCCGGCTTCAATCCCTTCCGGGGCGATCAGGGGAGATGAAGCCGCCCCCGCCGCATCCGGCTAGGGAAGGGCGGAGCGGGGGCCTCCGGCGGCGGGCGGCGGGAGGGCGGGGGCGGGGGCCAGCCCCTCCCGGTGGGGCGTGATCATCTGCAGGTGGACGATCTTGTTCCGCCGGACGGTGAGGACGAAGAGCTGCCGCAATGCGTCGCCCTCCGGCCCCATGTCCGTCAGGCCCATGATTCCCTCGAAGCCGCGCAGGGTGGCCAGGTAGTCGCGCATCTCCCGCCTCGTCTTGGCCCCCTTGGCGAGCCCCTCGAAGACCATCTTCGCCGCGTCGTAGCCCATGGCGGAGAAGATGTCCGGCTTCCGGCCGAAGAGCTGGGTGTACTCCTTCGTGAACCGGGCGATGCGCGGGTCCTCGGAATCGGGAAAGAACCCGTCCACGAAGATCGCCCTCTCCACGTAGCGCTCGCCGAAGCGGAGGAGGTCGTCGTTGTTCCAGCCGTGGCCTCCCAGCAGCCGGACGCTGTGCATGTTGTAGAAGGGGATCTGCGGGGCGATCAGCACGGCCTTGTCGTGATAGGCGGGGACGAAGAGCGCCTCGAAGGGCAGGGCCAGGCGGAAGGGCTCGTTGGGCCTGAGGCCCAGCGCGCGCTTCTGGCGGGCGAGCTGGTTGTCGTCCATCCCGCCCAGGGCGCGCATTTGGGGGCCGAAGTCGTTGGCGTCGTGCGGGAAGGGGATGGACTTGGCCACCTGCCCGCCCAGCCGCTGGACGCTCTCGGCGAAGTGGCGCGCGAGCTCGCGGCCGTCGGTGTCGTCGGGATAGAGGATGGCGAACTGGCGCAGGCCGAGGGCCTTGACGGCGTACGCCGCCGCGCCCTCGGCCTGGAGCTTGTTGGTGAGGGTGTTGCGGAAGAACCAGGGTCCGCGCCCCGCCATCTGGGTGCGGATGGCGAAGGGCGTGAGCAGGGGCGTCTCGAACCGGGCCGCCGCGGCGGCGGCGGCCTCGGCCGCCGAGCTCAGGAAGGGCCCCACGAGGGCCAGGACCTTCTCCTGCTGGATGAGCTCCTCCGTCTTGGCGACCGCGTCGCCCGGGGAGCCGGCCGCGCCGCGGGTGTCCCGCACCGCGATCTGGATTTGGAGCTTGGGGTTCTGCTCCAGCGCATGGCGCAGGGCGAGCTGGACGCCCTGATAGACGCGCTCGCCCGCCGCGGCCGCGGGCCCGGACAGGGGGAGGAGCACCCCCACCCGCCCCTGGTTCACCGAAAGCTGATCGCGCAGCCGGCTCTCCAGCTCGAGAGCCGCCTCCCGGTCGGGATGATCGGGGTAGTCCTCGAGGAAGCGGCGGATGGCGGCGAGCGACGCCTGGGGCCTCCCCTCGTCGGCGGCGCGGCGCGCCAGGGCCAGCCGGAGGATGGGGCCCGTCGGCGCCTGCTTGATCTTCTCCACGGCGGAGAAAAGCTGGTGCTGGGCCACCTTCGCCTCGGCGAGGAGCCTCAGCCGGGCCTTGATGCGCTCGGGGTGCGGGAGCTGATCGCTCGCGTTCAGGGCTTCCGCGTAGGAGAGGAGGGCGGCGAAGGGATCGTTCCGGATCTCGTAGACGTCCCCCAGCGCGGCCAGCAGATAGGCGCGCCGCAGGGCATTCCCCTCCCGGCTCAGGCTCCCGCGCAGGGGGAGCCAGGCGTTTTCCGCGTCGCCCGCCGCCTGAAGGGCGAGGCCGAGCCAGAACTCGCTGTCCGAGTAGAAGTGAGAGAGGGGGAAGCGGCTCTGTAGCGTCTTGAGGCGGTCGGCGGCGTCCGCGTAGTGCCCCTCGGCGTAGGCGATGCGAGCGAGATCGAAGAGCGCCGCCTCGGCCGCGACGCTCTGGGGATCCCGGCTCAGCACCGCCAGGAGGTCCTCGGCCGGGCGCTCCGGCCGGGCCGGGGCGGGCGCCATCCACCGCTCCTGCGGGGCAGGCTGCGGCGCGGACAGCGGGGGGAAAGCGGGAAACGGGCTGGCCGCCTGCGCGCAGAGCGGGAGCGCCAGCATCCAGGCGATGAAACAGGCGGTTCGGGCGAAAGCGTGTCGTCTCATCTCGTATGCGGAAAAAGCCTTGCGGGAAAGAGGAAATGGACGAAGCTGCACCGACAGGGTAGGTAGAGAGGAGAAGAGTGTCAAGGATGCATTTCTTGGGGCCGGTTTGCACGCCGGATAGGGGAGCGGTAGGCTCAGGAATATGCCGCCGCCGGAGGAAATGCGCGTGACGAGCCCGCTGCGTCCCTCCCAGCCGGATCACTTGGCCTGGCCCTCCGCTTGGTGGAAGCCCGATCCCGGCATGGGATATGAGCCCGAAGACCCGGGGCGGCGGCCCGGCCAGGCGGCGAGGCGCTGGCTGATCCCAGCCCTGCTGCTTCTGACGACCCTGCTCACCACCTTGCTGGCGGGCGCTTTTCAGCGCGGCTTTTTCCCCACGGCTATCCTCGCCCATCCGCTGCTCATCTTCCAGGGGCTGCCCTTCGCCGGGACCTTGCTCCTGATCCTGGGCGCCCACGAGTGCGGCCATTACCTCGCCGGGAGGAGGTGGGGAGTGGACGTGTCGCCCCCCTATTTCATCCCCGCCCCCACCCTCTTCGGGACCTTCGGCGCGGTCATCCGCATCCGGGGAAAGATCCTGAACCGCAACGCGCTGCTGGACGTGGCGGCCGCCGGCCCCCTGGCGGGCATGGTGGTGGCCCTTCCCGCCGTCCTCATCGGGCTCTCGCTCTCCCGGGTGGTCACCGGCGGGGAAGGGGAGGCGGCGCAGGGGCTCGGCCTGGGCACTCCCTGGCTCTTCGATTTCGCGGCCCGGGCCATCCTGGGCCCGCTGGAGCCGAGGGACGACGTGGTGCTCCATCCCGTCGCCTTCGCGGGATGGTGCGGCTTCCTGGTCACCGCCCTGAACCTGATCCCGGCGGGGCAGCTCGACGGCGGCCACGTCGTATACACCCTCTTCGGGCGGTGGCACCGCGCGATCACCCTGGCGGTCGGCGTGATCCTCCTCGGCATGGCCTTTTGGTGGGAGGGATGGCTCCTGTGGGGGGCCATCGTGCTCGTCCTGAGCCGGAGCCACCCCCCCCTCCTCGACGAGTGGACGCCCCTCTCCGCCGGGAGGAAATGGCTCGGTTTCGCGTGCCTTGCCTTGCTGGCCTTGACCTTCATCTGGGTTCCGATCCACCTTCCCTAGGGTAGCCCTCGCCCCGGAAGGAGCGCCGTGTTCGGCAAACCGCGTTTTCCCCTCTCCGTCGACATCGGCAGCCATGCCATCAAGCTGGTCCAGTTCGAGCATAAGAAGAAAAAGCTCGCCCTCAAGCGGCTGGGGATGGCGTCTTTGGCTCCCGGCGCCGTGGCCGAGGGAGTGATCCGCGACCCGGAGGAGGTGATGCGGGCCTTCGAGGAGCTGGTCGCGGCCGAGAAGGCCAAGGAGCGCGAGGTGGTCGTCGCCCTCTCGGGCTCGGCGGCCGTTGTCCGGCCGGTGCGGGTCCCCTCGGATCCGTCCCTGCCGGTGGAGGAGGCCATCGAGGCCGAGGCCGCGCAGATCCTTCCGTTCCCGGTGGAGGAGGCCCGCCTCACCCACAGCCGGATGGGGAGGGTCGAGGCCGGCGGCCAGCGCATGGAGGAATTCCTCCTCGTGGCGGTGCGCCGGAAGCCTTTGGCGGACCTGGTGGAGCTTTTCCGCCATCTCGAGTACGAGCCGAAGGTGGTGGACGTGGCCCTCCTCGCCCTGGAGAGCGCGATCGAGCTCGCCGAAGTCGAAGAGGGAGAGGGATGCCTCGCCCTGGTGGACATCGGCGCCGGCCAGACGCTGGTCCACATCCTGCGGAGCGGGCGCACCCTGCTGACGCGGGTGATCCCGCGCGGGGGAGCGGCGGTGACGGCGGCCCTCGCGAAAAGGCTCAACGTGAGCTCGGCCGACGCCGAGGCGATGAAGCTGGGGGCGAAGCCGGTCCCCAGCCCCCGCGCCGCCGCCGAGGCGGTGCGCGGGGAGGCCGAGCGCCTGGGCCTCGAGTTGGGGCGCACGTTCCAGCTCCTGGGGGAGATGGCCCCGGGGGAGCGCGTCACCCGCCTGGTGCTGTGCGGCGGCGGGGTCCATCTCGATGGCCTTCCGGCCTTCCTGGCCACCTCCCTGGACATCCCGGCCGAGATCCTCCAGCCGTTCCGTCATGTTCAAGTGGCAGGGGAGGTGTTCGACCTTAACTACGTGGAAACATTGGGCCCCGTCGCTGCCGTAGCGGCCGGATTGGCCTACCGGGCGATGGAGAGCGGCGAATCATGAGGAAGGTCCGCGTGGCCTTCGGGGAACGAAGCTACGCCATCTCTATCGGGCCCTCGATGCTGGGCTGCCTGGGAGAGGCGGCCCGGGCCTTCTTCTCGGGCGGGCGGGCCCTGGTGCTGAGCGACCGCAACGTGGCCCGGCACTATGGGAAGGTGGCGGTGGCCTCGCTCCGCAGGGGAGGGATTTCGGCGGAGCTCATGGCCGTCCCGGCGGGGGAGCGGAGCAAATCCCTCGCCCAGCTCTCCCGGGTCTTCGACCGGCTGGCGGCCCTGAGGCTCGACCGCGGCTGCGGCCTGGTGGCCCTGGGCGGGGGGGTGATCGGCGACCTCGGGGGACTGGCGGCGGCGGTGTACCTGCGCGGGATCCCCTACCTCCAGGTCCCCACCTCCCTCCTGGCCCAGGTGGACAGCTCGGTCGGGGGCAAGACGGCCGTCGATCATCCCCTGGGCAAGAACCTCATCGGCGCCTTCTATCAGCCGGCCGCCGTCCTGAGCGACATCTCCTGCCTCGATACCCTTCCGGCGCGGGAATTCCGCTCGGGCCTGGCGGAGGTGGTGAAGCACGCCGCCATCGCCGACGCGGAGCTGTTCGGCTATCTGGAGCGGAACGCCGGGCGCATCGAGGCGCGGGAGAAGGGCGCGATCGAGTGGATTGTGGCAGAGAACTGCCGCATCAAGGCGCGGGTGGTGGAGAAGGACGAGCGGGAGACGGGGCTTCGCCAGACCCTCAACTTCGGCCACACCCTGGGGCACGCCATCGAGGCGCTGGCCGGCTACTCGCGCCGCCTGCTGCACGGGGAGGCCGTGGCCATCGGGATGGCGGCGGCGGCGCGCCTCTCGCGCGCGGCGGGCATGTGCACGGAAAAGGACGTCGAGCGCCTCACCGCTCTTCTGGAGCGCTTCGGCCTGCCGGCGGCCGTGCCGCGCCCGCCCGCCCTGCCCCAGCTTGAGCGGGCGGTCGCGAGCGACAAGAAGCGGCGGAGGGGGAAGCCCCGCTTCGTTCTCCTGGAGCGGATCGGGAAGGTCCGCTGCGGCTGCGAGCTCCCCTCCCGGGGATGGCGGGCCGCCCTGGCCGGCCGGGACGTGAAGGCCTGATCGGGCGGGAAGCCTCCAGGGCCGCGTTGACGCCCGCAGGGGCTCGCCCTACCATCCCGGCCTTGATTTTCCGGCGGCGGACGCGGGATTCGCGCCCTTAACCCCCCTCTGGACGGTGCCACGTGCGCATTCTGCTCCTGAACGGACCCAACCTGAACCTCCTGGGCGCCCGCGAGCCGGAGAAATACGGCCAGATCCCCCTGGCGCGCCTGGAGGAGGCCCTCCGGGCCCAGGCGAAGGCCGAGGGGGTGGAACTCGACTGCATCCAGTCGAACATCGAAGGAGAGCTGGTGGACGCCCTCCAGCGCGCGGCCGGGATGAAGCCTCTCGACTTGGGCCGGGCCCCGGCCGGGAAATGCACGGCCTGCGTCTTCAACCCCGGCGGCTACACACACACCAGCGTGGCCCTGCGGGATGCCATCGCCGGGACGGGTCTACCTGTTTATGAAGTGCACATCACCAATGTGCTGAATCGTGAGGACTTCCGGCACCGCTCCCTGATCGGCCCGGTGGCCGCCGGCTCCATCATCGGGCTGGGCCTCCAGGGCTACTCGCTGGCGCTCCAGGCGGCTATCGACCGCCACGTGAAGGGCGCGGCATTCCCGCTGGAGAAGCGGGCGTGAGGCACCGGCTGGCGCGCCTGCGCCGGGCGATGCGGGAGAATCAAATCCCCGCCCTGGCGGTGCTCAACCTCCGCAACGTGCGCTACCTGACCGGCTTCACCGGCTCGGCCGGGGCTTGCCTCGTGACGGGCGGGGGGGCGGTCTTCATCACGGACTTCCGCTACCGCGCCCAGGCGGCGCGGCAGGTGGATTCCGCCTTCCGCTATGCCGAGCACCGGGGAGGCCTCCCCGGCCTGGCCGAGGAGGCCAAGCGGCTCAGGCTCAAGGGCTTGGCCTTCGAGGAGAACCATCTCTCCTACGGGGACTACCGGCGGCTCAGGAAGCTGGCGCGGGGGGTGAAGCTCATCCCGGCGCCGGCCCTGGTGGAAGAGCTCAGGCTCGAGAAGGAGGCGCCGGAGGTCAGCCTCCTGCGCAAGGGCGCCGGAATCAACGGCGGGGCGCTGGCCGAGGCGCTGGCCGCCATCCGCCCCGGAGTCCGGGAGCGGGAGATCGCCCTCGCGCTCGAAACCGCCATGCGCAACCTCGGGGCCTCGGGCCCCTCCTTCGGCACCATCGTGGCCTCCGGCCCGCGCTCGGCGCTGCCGCACGGGGTGGCCTCGGACCGGAAGGTCCGGCGGGGGGATATGATCACCATCGACTTCGGCGCCGTGGTGGAAGGCTATCACGCCGACACCACGCGGGTGGCCTGCCTCGGCAGGCCCTCGCGGAAGGGGGAGAAGATCTACAACATCGTGCTGGAGGCGCAGATGGCCGCGGTCGGGGCGGTGGCGCCGGGCGTCTCCGCCGCCGAGGTGGACGCCGTGGCCCGGAAGATCATCCAGAAGGCGGGCTACGGCGAGGCCTTCGGGCACGGGACGGGCCACGGCGTGGGGCTCGACATCCACGAGGGTCCCCGGGTGGCGCCGGGCTCGCGTGATATCCTGAAGCCGGGCATGGTGGTGACCATCGAGCCCGGCATTTACCTCCCCGGCTGGGGCGGCGTGCGAATCGAGGACATGGTCCTCGTCACCGGGAAGGGCAGGGAAGTGCTCACGAGGCCGATCTCGAAGGACCTGGCGGTTCTTTGAGCGGCGGCGGAAGGGAGGATCGGAAGAGGCATGCCTTCGACGAATGAATTCCGGAACGGGCTCAAGGTCGAGCTGGAGGGAGAGCCCTTCGTCATCGTGGAGTTCCAGCACGTGAAGCCCGGCAAGGGCGGCGCCTTCGTGCGCACGAAGCTGAAGAACCTGCGCACGGGCCGGGTGATCGACCGGACCTTCCGCTCGGGGGAATCGCTGGACTCCCCCGACGTCGACCAGCGTGAGATGCAGTTCCTCTACCAGGACTCCGATGCCGTGACCTTCATGGACACCACGACCTTCGAGCAGATACCGCTCCAGCGCGCGAACCTGGGCGAAAGCGTGAAGTGGCTCAAGGAGGAGATGGTGGTCCATATCCTCTTCCACAAGGGGGCGGCGATCTCCTTCGAGCTCCCGACTTTCGTGGAGCTGGTCATCCGCAAGACCGAGCCCGGCGTGCGGGGCGACACCGCGTCCGGCGGGACGAAGCCGGCCGAGCTGGAGACGGGGGCCGTCGTCAACGTGCCGCTCTTCCTGAACGAGGGGGACGTCCTCAAGATCGACACCCGGACGGGCGAATACATCGAGCGCGTCAAGTCCTGACGGGCCCGGGAGGGGCCGTTGAAAAACCCGCCCTCCTGTGACATCGTGCGGTCCAACAGGAAATCCTGCACGGTGAGGCATTCGGCCGCGGACGCACCGGGGGAGCGGACCTGGGCCCGGGCCGCATGCCTCCCTGGATGCGCCCATGCGGGGGAGAAGCGTGATGCGGAAATGGACCCTATTCCTGATTGCGTTGTGCGCGGCTCTCGTGCTCTCGGTTCCGGCGCGCGCGGCCGAGATGATCAAGATCGGCGTGGCTGGCCCGCTGACGGGGGATCAGGCCGCCTTCGGAGAGATGCTCAAGAACGGCGCCCTCCTCGCCATGGAGGAATGGAACGCCAAGGGGGGCGTCACCCTGAGGGGCAAGAAGGTCAAGGTGGACCTCTTGTGGGGGGACGACCGGCACGACCCGCGCGAGGGCGTGTCCATCGCGCATAAGTTCGTGAATTCGGGCGCCGTCGGGGTGGTGGGGCATTTCAACAGTTCCGTCTCCATCCCCGCCTCCACTGTCTATGCCGAGGCCGGCATCGTTCAGATCACCCCGGCCTCGACCAATCCCAAGCTAACGGAGCAGGGCTTCAAGACGGTGTTCCGGGCCTGCGGGCGCGACGACCAGCAGGGGCAGGTGGCGGCCGCCTTCATCGTGAACAAGCTGAAGGCGAAGAACGTCGCCATCCTTCACGACAAGACGACCTACGGCCAGGGGCTCGCGGACGAGACCCAGCGCTTCCTGGGCCAGCTCGGGGTCAAGCCGGTCTTCTACAGCGGCATCGTCCAGGGCGACAAGGATTTCACCCCCGTCCTCACCGCGGCCAAGCAGAAGAACCCGGAGGTCGTCTTCTTCGGGGGTATCCATCCCGAGGCCATCCTCCTCGTGAAGCAGATGCGCGAGCGGCTGGGGATGGAGGCGGCCTTCGTGACCGGGGACGGCGTGTACGTGGACGAGTTCTTCAAGATCGCCGGCAAGGCGGCCGAGGGGAGCTACGTCACTTTCACGCCGGACCAGGCGAAGATCCAGGCCGCCCAGGGAGTCATCACCAAGCACCGGGAGCGCTTCGGCAAGGAAGTGGGGGCCTACACCATCTATGCCTACGTGGCCGCGAACCTCATCCTGAACTCCATCCAGGAGACGAACACCACCGCGGGGCAGAGGCTCGCGAACCATCTGCGGAGCAAGGCGTGGAGCACGGCCCTGGGCAAGATCCAGTTCAACGCCAAGGGCGACGTCCTCGAGAGCCCCTACGTGGTCTGGCAGGTGAAGGGGGGGAAGTTCGTCCAGGTGAATTGATGCGGCTCGGATGAATGGAGGCGGACGAGAGGGGAGGCCGTTGCCTCCCCTCTTTTTTTAGGCGGTTTCCGGAAGCGGCCGGGAGCGCGGGATGCTCACCCAGCAGATCGTGAACGGGATCGTCGTCGGCTCGGTGTACGCGCTGATCGCGCTGGGCTACACCCTGGTGTACGGCATCCTCCAGCTCATCAACTTCGCCCACGGCGAGATCTACATGATGGGCGCCTACGTGGGGATCGCCGTCCTCGCCGTCCTGGGCGCCATGGGGGTGACGGAGCAGAGCCTCGCCATCTCCATCCTCCTGGTCTTCCTCGTCCCGATGGTCTACTGCGCGGCCTACGGGGTGACGCTCGAGCGCGTGGCCTACCGGCCCCTCCGCAGGGCCCCGCGCCTGTCCCCCCTCATCAGCGCCATCGGGATGAGCATCTTTCTGCAGAACTATGTCCAGGTGGCGCAGGGCGCCCGGGAGAGGGCTTTCCCGAACCTCCTCCACCTCGGCAGCTTCGAGCTGATGGGCGCCCACGTGAGCGGGCTCCAGGTCTTCATCCTCGCGGCCGCCCTCGCCATGATGGCGGGGCTCCAGGTTTTCATCCACAAGACCCGCCTCGGCCGCGCCATGCGGGCGACCGCGCTGGACCGGACCATGGCCTCCCTGGTCGGGGTGGACGTGAACCGCGTCATCGCGATGACGTTCGCCATCGGGTCGATCCTGGCCGCGGTGGCGGGGGTGATGGTGGGGATGTACTACGGGGTGGTGAACCACTACATCGGTTTCGTGGCCGGCATCAAGGCTTTCACCGCGGCCGTCCTGGGCGGCATCGGCAACGTGACGGGCGCGCTCCTGGGCGGCTTCCTGCTCGCCCTGCTGGAGAGCTTCTGGGCGGGCTACGTTTCCGCCGTGTACAAGGACGTCTTCGCCTTCGCCGTGCTCATCGTCGTCCTCATCTTCCGGCCCGAGGGCATCCTGGGCGGCTCGGCGGCGGAGACCGACCGCTCATGAGGAGCCTGGCCGCCGCGCCCCTCTGGGGACTGTGGTTCGCCTTCCTGGCGCTCCCATTCTCGGGCCTGGAGGGGAGCCTCCGGATCGGCCTCGCCTGCGCCCTTGTGGTGGGGGCGGCGCGGCTCGCCGGGGTGGCGCTGCGCGCCGAGGCGGTCGCCCCGCGGGTGGCGAAGGGGCGGGAGACGGTCGCGGAGCTCTGGGAGTCCTTCCTGCGGGGGATGCGGGACAAGCGGGTGGCCCCCTTTGTCCTGCTGGGCATCATGGCCCTGCCCTGGTGGCTCGGGCGCTACGAGACGGACGTCCTGGTCGTCGCGGGCATCTACGTGATGCTCGCCCTCGGCTTGAACGTCGTGGTGGGCTTCGCCGGGCTGCTGGACTTGGGCTACGTGGCCTTCTATGCCGTGGGGGCCTACTCCTACGCCCTCTTGAACACCTGGCTGGGGCTTCCCTTCTGGCCCGCCTTGCTGGGAGGTGCCGCGCTCTCCGCCGCCTTCGGAATTCTCCTCGGCATCCCCGTGCTCCGCCTGAGGGGGGACTATCTCGCCATCGTGACCCTCGGCTTCGGCGAGATCATCCGGATCGTCCTCAACAACTGGGACGACGTGACCCGGGGCCCGAACGGCATCCTGGGCATCGGGAGGCCCCTCCTCGGCGAGTTCAGGCTCTCCCAGCCGATGCACTTCTTCTACCTCGTCCTGGCCCTGTGCCTTTTCACGATCTTCATCGTGAACCGGCTGAACCGCAGCCGCATCGGGCGCGCCTGGGCCGCGATGCGGGAGGACGAATCCGCGGCCGAGTGCATGGGGGTGGACCTCGTCCACGCGAAGCTGACGGCCTTCGCCTTCGGCGCGTCGTGGGCGGGCCTCGCCGGGGTCGTCTTCGCGGCGAAGCAGACCTTTGTCTCGCCCGAGAGCTTCTCCTTCTTCGAGTCCGTCATCATCCTCTGCATGGTGGTCCTGGGGGGCATGGGGAGCGTCCCGGGCGTGATCCTGGGCGCGCTCATCCTCATCATCCTCCCCGAGATGCTCCGGGAGATCACCTTTTTCCGGCCCATGCTGCTCGGCGGGGCCTTGGTGCTGATGATGGCGCTCCGCCCGCAGGGCTTCCTCGAGGCGCGGGGGCTGCGCCTGGCCGAGGGGGCGCTTCCGCCCGAGATGCGCGAGAAGGCCGAGAGGACGGGCCGGTGACCGCCTCCCTGCTGGTGTGCCGTGGGCTCACCCGGCGGTTCGGCGGCCTGACGGCGCTGGATTCGCTCCACCTCGAGGTGCGGCCGGGGGAGGTGGTCGGGCTCATCGGCCCGAACGGGGCCGGGAAGACCACCGCCTTTAACGTCATTACCGGAATCCACCGGCCCACGGCCGGGCTTGTGCTCTTCGAGGGGCGAAGCGTCGTGGGCCTGCGGCCGAGCGCCGTCCTCCGGCGGGGGATCGCGCGCACCTTCCAGAGCATCCGCCTTTTCCGGGGGATGAGCTCCCTTGAGAACGTCCTCGTGGGCCGCCACGCGCGGCTGCGCACGGGCCCGCTCGGGGCCATCCTCCGCTCCGGCCGGGTGGTGGAGGAGGAGCGGGCGGCGGTGGACTTCGCGATGGAGCTTCTCCGCTTCGCGGGCATCGATCGCCACGCCCTGGCCCGGGCCGACAGCCTCTCCTATGGGGATCAGCGCCGGGTGGAGATCGCCCGCGCCCTGGCGAGCGAGCCGAGGCTCATCCTCCTCGACGAGCCGGCCGCCGGCATGAACCCCCGGGAGAAGACAGTGCTGAACGAGTTCATCCTGGCCATCCGCGATCGGGGGGTGACGGTGCTTCTCATCGAGCACGACATGCGGGTGGTGATGGGCATCTCGGATCGCGTCGTCGTCCTCGACCACGGCGTCAAGATCTGCGAGGGGACGCCCGAGGCGGTGCGGCGGGACCCGAAAGTCCTGGAAGCCTACCTGGGCAGCGCGCATGCTTGAGATCGCGGACATCCACTTCTACTACGGGCGCATCCACGCCCTACAGGGCGTCTCCTTCCAGGTTCCCTCCGGCAAGGTGGTGTGCCTAATCGGGAGCAACGGCGCGGGCAAGTCCACCGCCCTGATGGCCGTCAGCGGGGTGAACCGCATCGCGCGCGGGGCCATCCGCTTCGAGGGCCAGGACATCCACGCGCTTCCGCCCGAGCGGATCGTGCGCCTGGGAATCAGCCAGGCGCCCGAGGGCAGGCGCATCTTCTCCCTCCTGACCGTGCTGGAGAACCTGGAGATGGGCGCCTACCTGCGCCGGGACGCGGAGGAGGTGAGCCGCGACCTGGACTACGTCTTCTCGCTTTTCCCGGTGCTCCACGAGCGGCGCCGCCAGCGGGGAGGCACTCTCTCCGGCGGGGAGCAACAGATGCTGGCCATCGGCCGGGCCCTGATGGCGCGGCCGCGCCTCCTCCTGCTGGATGAGCCCTCGCTGGGACTCGCTCCCCGGATGGTGGAGGTCATCTTCGGCGCCCTGGAGCGCATCCGCGGGCAGGGGACGGGAATCTTCCTGGTGGAGCAGAACGCCCACGCCGCGCTGGCCTTCGCGGACTGGGCCTACGTCATGGAGACGGGGCGGATCGTGATGGACGGCCCGCCGGAGGAGTTGCGCCGCTCGGCGGCCGTGCGGGAGGCCTACCTGGGGGAGTAGCGTCTTGCCCGTTTCCCCTTCCGGGCCTACACTTGCCGCGCGTTTCCCGTACATTTCTTGCGAGGAGGGGCTGCCGGATGATCTATGAGATTCGGATATACACCCTAACGGTGGGCGGGGTGGCCGAGTTCGAGAAGAACTTCGGCGCGGTGGTCGAGAACCGGATGAAGATGTCCAAGCTGGTGGGCTTCTTCCACTCCGACATCGGCGACCTCAACCGCGTCATGCACATATGGGAGTACGAGGACCTCGCGCACCGGGCCCGGGTGCGGGCCGAGACCATGAAGCAGCCCTGGTGGCCCCCGAAGGGCAACGAATCGATCATCCAGAAGCAGATTTCCAAGATCGCGACATGCCCTGCCTTCCGGCCCGAGCCGCGCTCGGGCGCGCTGGGCGGCGTCTACGAATTCCGCACCTACACGGTCATCCCCGGAAAGATGGGCGAGATCCTCAGCCGCTGGACCCAGCACCTGCCCGCCCGCGAGGCGCTCTCGCCCCTCGCCGCCTGCTTCACGACCGACATGGGGCCCCTCAACGAGTTCATCCACGTCTGGCCCTACAAGGACCTCAACCACCGCAACGAGACCCGAACGGCCTCCCAGAAGCTGCCCAACTGGCCCCCGGGCTCGCGGCCGTTCCTGATGTCCCAGAACACGGAGATATGGATGCCGGCCTCTTTCTCGCCGCTGCACTAGGCCGGAAAGCGAAAAGGGCGCTCCCTCGCGAGGGAGCGCCTTTTTTTCGGCTTGGTAGCAGGCAGGGGACGGCTGAAGCGGCAGATGTGCAGGTTGCGACGCTCTCACCGCATGATCAGCAGAAATACCGCGACCAAGAGAATCCGGTAGACGCCGAAAGCGCTGAATGTGTGCCGCTGGATATAACTGAGGAAGAATTTGATGCTGAGGATCGCCATGACAAAGGAAACGGCGAAGCCGATCGCGAGGAGGTGGAACTCCGCGATCGAAAAGGCATGAAGATTCTTCAGCAGATCAAGGCCCGTCGCGGCGAACATGGTGGGAACGGCGAGGAGAAACGAGAATTCCACGATCAATTCCCGCCGGATGCCCAAGATCATCCCCCCGACGATGGTGGCGGCGGAGCGCGAGACCCCCGGTATCATGGCGACGGATTGCGCAATCCCGATGCCCAGCGCCTTGGTGTAGCTGATTTCCTCGATGGTGGGCGCCTCGTCCCTCTCCGTAAAGACATACTCGAAAATCACGAGGATCAAGCCTCCAACGGCGAGAGAGGCCAGCACAACCGGCATGCTCTGGAACAGGATGGTCTTGATGATCTTGTAAAACGCCAGTCCCAGGATGCCCGTCGGGATGAACGCCACGATAATTTTCTTGAGGGATTCCCAGTGGAGGAACCTTTGCCGGTAAAGGACGACCACGGCCAGAATCGCGCCGCTCTGAATGGATATCTCAAAGGTCTTGGTGAATTCCGATTGGGAGATGCCCAGCAGCTCGGCGGTGAGAATGAGATGGGCCGTGGATGAGATGGGGAGAAATTCCGTAAAGCCCTCGATGATTCCCAGGACAATCGATGAAAAAACGTTGATCTCCGCCATTTCCTGGATGATCCCTCGAAAAAGTAACTCGCCGAATCGCCAAGCCGTATCGGTCAAAACGGCCGAAAGTTATGGCCTCGCCTAGAAAATCCCCCTGGTCAGAGGAAGCGAGCCTGCCCTTCGGCGAGGAGCTTCTTGACCAGTTCGCCCACCGTCTGGTCGCGGTCGCCCGCGCAGACGAGGATGGCGTCGTCGGTTTCGATCAGCACCAGGTTCTCCACGCCCAGGGCCGCGACGAGAGGCTTCGAGGAGCGCACGATGAGATTGCGGGAGTTCACGGCCGCCGCCCGGGACTTCCGGGGGATGAGCCAGAGGTTGCCCGCCTCGTCCAGCGGGAGCACGCGCCGGAGCACGCTCCAGCTCCCGAGGTCGTTCCAGTCCATGTCGGCCGGCAGGACGACCACCCCGTTCGCGCGCTCCATGACGGCGTAGTCGACGCTGATGGACTCGCAGCTCCGGAAGGCGCGCTCGAAGGCCTCCCGCTGCCGCTGGCGGAGGGCGGTGGCGGCGCGGCGCAGGCTCCGCCCGGTCGCGGGGATGTGGAGATTGATCTCGCCGATGAGGCGCTCGGGGCGGCAGATGAAGATGCCGGCGTTCCAGTAGTAGCCGCCCGCCGCGAGGTACTGCTCCGCCTGGGCGAGCGGGGGCTTCTCGATGAAGCGCTGCACGGCCCGGGCCTCCGTCCCGCCCGGGCTCCGGAACCTCCGCCCTGCCTCGATGTAGCCGTAGCCGGTCGCTGGCCACTGCGGCGGGATGCCCAGGGTCACGATGGCGTCCCGCTCCCGGGCCATCTCCGCTCCGGCGCGGACCAACCGCCTGAGAACGGCGGGCCGGCCGATGTAATGATCCGCCGGAAAGGCGGCCATGACGGAGCCGGGCTCCCAGCTCTCGATGAGATGGGCCGCCAGGCCGAGGCAGGGGGCGGTGTTCCGGCCCTCGGGCTCCAGGATGACGCGGCTCGGCGGCACGTCCGGCAGGGCCTCGCGGATGAGGCGCCGGTGGGCGGCGGAGCCCACGACCAGGGTGCGCTCGGCCGGGACGAGGCCCTTCAGGCGGCCGACCGTCAGGGCGAGCAGCGAATCGCGCGCCTGGCTCTCCCGGGAGGGGCTGCCGCCGCCCGGGGGAAGGAATTGCTTGGGGCGGCGGGATCGGCTCACGGGCCAGAAGCGGGTGCCGCTCCCGCCCGCCATCACGACTGCCCACAGGGTCTGCTTGGAAGCCATCAGAGGATCCACTTGAGAAGGACGAAGCCGCCGGCCAGCAGGAAAAAGAAAACGAACGTGAGCGTGTTGAAGTAGCGGTCGATGAAGATGCGGATCGGGTGGCCGAACCGGTGGATCAGCCAGGCCACGAGAAAGAACCGGGCGCTCCGGCTCAGGGTGGAGGCGATCAGGAAGACCAGGAAGCTGATGTGGAATGCGCCCGCGGTCACGGTGAAGAGCTTATAGGGGATGGGCGTGAAGCCGGCGATGCCCACCGCCCAGGCGTCGTAGGCGACGTAGTAGGATTGGATCAGGGCGTACTTTTCCATCCCGCCGTAGGCGCTGAGGATGGGCCTGCCGACGGTCTCGAAGAGGAAGAGCCCGACGAGGTACCCTGCCACGCCCCCGGCCACGGAGGCCGCCGAGCAGACGGCCGCGTAGAAGAAGGCGCGCGTGGGCCGGGAGAGCGACAGGGCCATGAGAAGCGGGTCGGGAGGGACGGGGAAGAAGATGGATTCCGAGAAGGAGAGGCCGGCCAGGGCCGTGGTCCCATAGTGGGAATGGGCCCAGCTCAGGACCCAATCGTACAGGCGCCGGACGCTACGCATTCGGGAGCTGGACGGAGGGGAACTTCTTGAGCTGGTCGAACACCTCCCGCTGGTAGGCCCGGAGCGAGCTTTCATCCAGGGCCTCGAAGCGGAGGACGAGCACGGGCTGGGTGTTGGAGGCCCGCACGAGGCCCCAGCCCTTGGCGAAATTGATTCGCGCCCCGTCCACCTCGATGACTTCGTATTTCCCGCGGAAATGGGCCTTGATCTCCTCCACGATGGCGAACTTGTCCTCGTCGGTGCAGTCGACCCGCATCTCGGGGGTGGCGATGGCCGGAGGGATTTCCCGCATCCGCTCGGCCAGCGTCTTTCCGCCGCTGCCCAGCAGGTGCAGGAGGCGGGCCGCGGCATAGATGGCGTCGTCGTAGCCCAGGTAGCCGTCCACGAAGAAGATGTGGCCCGAAAGCTCTCCCCCAAGGGGGGCCTTTTCGGCCACCAGGCGGGCCCGGATGAGGGAATGGCCCGTCGCGGACATGACGGGGCGGCCCTTCATCTTTTGGACGGCCTCGGCCAGCCGGGAGGAGCACTTGACGTCGAAGACGATGGCCTCGCCCGGCCGCCGGGCCAGGATGGGTTCGGCGTAGAGGATGAGAAGCTCATCCCCCCAGATGATCCGCCCGGTGGAATCCACCACCCCCAGGCGGTCGCCGTCGCCGTCAAAGCCGATGCCCACCTCGGCGCCCGTCTCCTTCACCTTCGCGATGAGGCTCTGCAGGTTTTGGGGGATGGTGGGGTCGGGATGGTGGTTGGGATAGGTGCCGTCGGGCTCGGTGAAAATACCCGTCACGTCGGCTCCGATGGCCTTCAGGGTCCGGGTGGCCAGGGGGCCGGCGATGCCGTTTCCGGCGTCGATGACCACCTTCACGGGACGCTCGAGCTCGAGCCCCTGGCTCGCGCGCGCCACGTAGTCGGGCTGGAGGTCGATTTCCCGGAAATCACCCGGCTGGGCCGCCTGGTGGAGCTTCTTGTCCCGGATGAGGTGATAGAGCGCCTGGATTTCTTCCCCGTGGATGGCCTCTTTGTCCTTGGTAATCTTGAAGCCGTTGAATTCGGGCGGATTATGGCTTCCGGTGATCTGAACGCCCCCCCGGACGTCCAGCCGGTGCGTGGCAAAGGAAAGGCAAGGCGTCGGGACCATGCCCACGCCGGTGACGGCGCAGCCGGCCGCGCAGAGGCCCTCCCGGAGGTACTGGTAAAACTCGGGGGAGGAGAGGCGGTTGTCCCGCCCCAGGGCCACGTGCGCCCCGTTGGCTCCGCCCATGTGGGTCCCGATGGCCTGCCCGATGGTCCGGACCACCGGCGGCGTCAGATCGCGGCCTACCACCCCCCGGATGTCATATTCGCGAAAAATGCGGGGATTCATTTCCATGGTTTTCATCTTCCCGTGAGAAGCGGGCGCCGATTTGGGCCGTTCAGCGGGCCAAATTATTGCATTGGCCGAGTGACCCGGCAAGAACAAAAGGAATAGGGTGTTTCCCTGGAAAGGGGGACAGAGGCATTTGGGCCGGAATGGCGAATGCCATCCTTGAAAAGGAGCGCTATAATCCATCGACGGGAGAAATGTTTCGGTTCATCCTTTGGCCGCCGTGTCCCCTGCCCGATTTCGAGGGAGTATCCAGGAAAACAGATGGGCGGTCCGGGTCCTTGGAAAGAACGGTGGATGATCTGGGCGGGTGTTGTCCTGCTCGGGATTTTCTTCCGCCTGTTCCTCCGGCTGAAAGTTTCGGGCTGGGAGAACATTCCCGCCGGCGGCGGTGTCCTTTTCCTCAGCAATCACCGCTCGGCGCTGGATGTCCTCGTAATCCCCTGGTGCATCTACAAGAAATTTCCGCAAGAGGTGATTCGCCAGGTTTCGAAGGATGATCTCTTCCGGATTCCCGTCGTGGGGTGGGTCATCACCCAGTGGCGGGCATTCCCGGTGAAGCGCGGGGCGGCCGATTTGTCTTCGCTCCGCCGACTGGAGGAATATGTCCGGCGGGACAAGGTGGTCCTCTATCCGGAAGGGACGCGGAGCCGCGACGGTTCGCTCGGACAAGGCAACCGGATGGTGGGGCGGATCATCCGCGACGCCCGCCCCATGGTGGTCCCCGTGGCTATCCGGGGGACCGAGAAAGTGGTCCCTCTCGGGAAGACGCTGCCCCGCCCGGGGGCCACGGTCGAGGTGATGTTCGGCCCGCCGGTGCCGCTCGGGGAGGAAATGGCCATCGGGAACGCGAAGGAATCGAGCCAGGCCATCGTAGACAAGGTGATGGCCGCAATCGGGCACCTTCTCGGCGAGGATAAAGCGCGCTCCCGGGCCGCGTCCATAGGCGGGGCCGGGTGATGGCTTCCCGCGCCCTGCCGGCCGATTTCGCCCGTCTCCTGGGGGACATGCGCCGCCAGGAGCCCTGGGGCCGGAAGCTCTTCCGCCACCGTGTTTTCCAGGTGTGGGAGGGGGCCGTGGGGAAGTCGCTCGCCCGGGTCGCCCGGCCGGCGGCCGTGCGGGGCGCGCGGCTCTTCGTGGAAGTGAGCGATTCGGCGTGGCTTCAGGAGCTGAAACTCCGCGAGAAGGATTTGCTGGCCGGCCTCAATGCGGCGCTCGGGACGGAGGAGTTCAAGGCGCTGACGTTCCGGCTGGGGGAGTGGGAGCCGGATGCGCTTGCGGCCCGGGCGGAGGCGCCCGGGCCCACGCCCGCCTCCATCTCCGCGGAGGATGAGCCTGCGATCGAGGCTGCGCTCAAGGGCTTGGGCGACCCCGAGCTTCGGGAACGCGCCGAACACCTTCTTCACCGGGCCCGGAGCCGCGGCAATCCGCCGGGCGGGCCGTTGCAAGCCGTGCATGGGGGGAAAGGGGAATGAGGAAAGAGACGCTCTGGCTGGCGGGGGCTTGCCTGCTCGCCGGGCTGGGAGCGGGATGCGCGTCGTCCATGGAAGGGCAGGTGGAAGTCAATGTGGCCGACGAAACCGGCCTTCCGGGCACGGCGGAGTCCTATTACCACTTTATCCTGGGCTACCGGGACGAATTGAACAGCCGCCTGGACGATGCGCGGGAGAAACTCTCGCAGGCGGTACAGGGAGACCCAAAATCTTCCTTCCTTCTGACCCGGCTCGCGTCCCTCATGGTGCGCCAGGGGAACATGGACCGCGCCGAGGAGCTGGCGCGGAGAGCCGTCGCCCTGAACGGGAAGGAGACGCAGGCCTATCTTATCCTCGGGGGGGTCTATACGGCGCGCGGCAAGCTGGCCGATGCCGTCGCGATTTATGAGAAGCTGCTCAAGATCAAGCCCAACGAGAACGAGGTGCGGCTTCTCCTGGCGACCTCTTATCTGGAGCTCGGCCGGAACCAAGAGGCGGTCGACATCCTGGAGAACTTGGCCAAGGACCAGCAAGGCGACGTACTGTCCCGGTTCTACCTGGCCCAGGGCTACATCCGCCTGAAGAAGTACGACGAGGCGGAGCGCGAGCTCAAGTTCCTCACCGAGCATCAGCCTCAGTTCACGCGCGGCCTCCTGATGCTGGGCGGCCTGCATGAGACCCGCGGCGAGTTCGGCAAGGCCGAGGAAGTCTACAAGAAGATCCTCGTGTATGAGCCGGACAATCGGCAGGCCCGCGCCCGGCTGGGCCAGGTTTACATCCGCAAGGAGAACCTGGAAGGGGCGCTCAAGGAGTACGAGCGGCTCGTCCAGGATGAGCCCGGCAACCTCGATGTCCACCGCACCCTCGGCTTCCTGCGCTTCGAGCGCCGGAACTTCCAGGAGGCGCTGCGGGAATTTCGCTTCGTGCTGGCGAAAAACCCCAAGGACGAGCCCGTCCGCCGCTTCGTCGCCGCCATCTATGAGGAGCTCGATCAGGCCAGCCTGGCCGAGAAGGAGCTCAAGGACCTGATCCGGCTCGTTCCCCAGACGGTGGAGGGCCGGGTCCAGCTCGCCCGCCTCTATGCCAAGACCAACGCATGGGACAAGGCATCCTCCGTCTTGGACGAGGCCGCGGCCGTCAATCCGAAGGATGCCCGCATCCCCTTCGCGCGGGGCGGCATCCTGATGCGGCAGAAGAAATACGCCGAGTCGGTGGAGTTCCTCCAGGTCGCCGTCAATCTCGATCCGAAATCCACCCTGTACCGTTTCAACTTGGCGTCGGCCTTTTACGAGCTCAAGCGCTGGGGCGATGTGGAGGCCGCGACGCGTGAAATCATCCGGCTCAACCCGAAGCACGCCAATGCCCTGAACCTTCTGGGCTACATGTTCGCCGAGCAGAACAAGAACATCCCGGAGGCGGAGCAGCTCCTTACCCGCGCGCTCGCCATCGAACCGGCGAACCCGGCTTTTCTCGACAGCATGGCCTGGGTTTACTACCGGCAGGGTAGGTACAAGGAGGCCCTGGAGAAGATCATCCATGCCCTGAACCAGACGCCCGACGACGCCGTCATGCTCGATCATCTCGGCGACATTCATTTCTCGCTGGGCGATGTTCCCAAGGCGCTGGACGCGTGGCGAAAGTCCTTGAAGGCGGATCCGAAGAATTCCGAGGTGCAGGAGAAGATTCGCCGCCATGAGGAGGCGGGGCGGAAAGCCCGGTAGGCGGCCATCAAACCATTGCGCATGCGGCGTCTCGTCCTAGGCATCCTGGCGCTGTTCCTCTCCGGTTGCGCCGCGAGGGAAACCGCTCCGCCCCCCGTTCCGCCGGCCGTCTCCGAAGTCCTTGCGCGTATTCGCAACCGCCCCCGCCCGCGCTCCCTGCGGACGCTCGCCAATTTTCAGCTCCGGTTCAGCGCCGAGGAGCCGGGAGGGCTCCTCGCCCGGGAACTGGGCCTCGGGGGTACCTATGCAGGGAAGGCGATTCTCTTGTGGCGCGCGCCGGCTTCCCTGCGGCTGGAGCCCCTGACTCCGCTGGGGACACCTGTCGCCGTCGTGGTGGCCCGGGAGAAGTCCCTGCGCGCTTACCTGCCCGGGCGGGCGAGATTCTTCGAGGGGCGGGCGGATGCTTCTTCCATGGCTCGGCTGTTCGGGGTGCCGATCGGCACCGGATTGCTCGTCCGCCTACTTCAGGGGGCGCTGCCGGTGGCGGAGGGAGCGGAGGCGGAGCAAGGCCGGATCGGCTGGGATGAAGAAGCGAGCGCTTTCCGCCTGGAACTTCCGCCGGGCGGGGGCCTGGATCGCCGGCAGGTGGTGTGGCTGGAGCGGGATTCCTGGAGGCCCCGCCGGGCCCTGCTGGGCGAGCCCGGTGCGGAGATGGAAGTGCATTTCGGGCCCTTCCGCGAATGGGGCGGGGGGCATCTTCCGGAATGGGTGGAGATGACCGCCCCGAAGGGCGCCAGCCGGCTTCGGGTGGAAGTTACACTGCCGCCCTCCGCTTCCCCGGCGGAATTTCCGGAGGGCGTTTTCGACCTGGCCGCCCCGCCCGGCGTCCGGGTGCTCCCCCTCGACGAAAGCGCCTTCCGGTGACCACCCCTGAAGGTTTCTGGCTGGCGAGTCCCGCCAAGGTGAATCTAGGGCTGCGCGTGCTGGGGAGCCGTCCCGACGGCTATCACGAGATTGTCACCTGGATCCAGCAAGTGTCCCTATCCGACCGCATTTGGCTGGGAAAACGATGCTCCTCCATTCATCTGACGGTGGCCGGAGAATGCGTCCCCGCTGGGCGGGGAAATCTCGCCTACCAGGCCGCCGCTGCCCTCAGGGGGGAGGCCGGGGACCGGACGCTGGGAGCCCGCATCCATCTTGAGAAGCACATTCCCGCCGGCGCCGGCCTGGGCGGGGGGAGCGGAAACGCCGCGGCAGTGCTGTGGGGCCTCAACCGGCTCTGGCGCCTCGGCTTGTCGCCGACAGCCCTTCGCCGCGTCGGGACCTCTCTCGGCTCGGACGTGCCTTCCTTCCTGGCGGGACCGGCCTCCCTCTGCCGAGGCAGGGGGGAGCGCGTGACGCCCCGGCCGCCCCTGCGGCGGGGGTGGTTCGTCTTGGCCAAACCTGGCTACTCTCTCTCGACAGCCGAGGTTTACGGCTGGATCCGGGGGGCCCGGAGCGGTCAGGAGGCAGCAGAGCCTGTGACGAACGACAGAACGCCCATCTATCGGAATGATCTGGAAAAAGTGGTGTTCGCCCGCCACCCTGGCCTGAAAAAGGCCCGCGATCGCATGCTCTGCCTGGGCGCCTCCCGGGCGATGCTGAGCGGCAGCGGGGCCGCGCTGTGGGGTTTATTCTCCAGCCAGGAAGAGGCGCTCAAGGCTCTGGCTGGATTCCGGCCGGGCCGGGGGTGGAGGGTCTGGCTCGCCCGGCCGCTGACGGCTTCCGCTTGGCTCGTCCGGAAAGAATGAGAGGCGACATGCCCGGCCGCGCGTGAAGAAACACGAACGAATAGCGAAATTATATCTTTTTTGCATTTCCGCCCGACTGGCGGCGCGACTTGACCCCATTAGGAAATTTGAGTACTTAGAACCGCTCTTTGACTTCGGCCCCCGCGCATGGAGACGGACGAAGTGAGGGACTACGAGCTCAAGGTCTTCGGGGGCCGGTCGAACCCCGACCTGTTCACCGAGATTGTGAAGGCGCTCGGCGTCCAGCCGGGGATGATCGAAATCGAGGACTTCAGCGACGGGGAAACCTTCGTCCGGATCGAGGAGAACATCCGGGGAGCCGACGTCTTCGCCATCCAGAGCATCTGCCATCCGGGAAACGCCAACCTGATGGAGATGCTCATCATGATGGACGCCTTCCGGCGATCGTCGGCCGAACGGATCACGGCGGTCATCCCGTACTACGGCTATGCCCGCCAGGACCGGAAGGTCCAGCCGCGCGTGCCCATCACGGCCAAGCTGGTGGCGAATCTGCTCGCCGCGGCGGGCGCGGACCGGGTCATCACGATGGACCTGCATGCGGGCCAGATCCAAGGGTTTTTCGACATTCCCGTGGATCACCTATATGCCGCGCCCATCATGATCGACTATTTCTGCCAAAAGAACTTGCAGGACCTCGTCGTGGTTTCTCCCGACGCCGGCGGGGTGGAGCGGGCACGGGCCTACGCCAAGCGGCTGAACGCCGGCCTCGGCATCATCGACAAGCGCCGGGAGCGGGCGAACGTGGCGGAGGTGGTCCGCATCATCGGAGACGTGAAGGACCGCGACGTTCTCATGGTGGATGACATCGTGGACACGGCGGGCACCCTGACCCAGGGGGCTCAGGCGCTCATGGATGCGGGCGCCCGGCGGGTCTTCGCGAGCTGCACCCACGCCGTCCTCTCCGGCCCCGCCATCAAGCGAATCAATGGCTCGTGCCTGGCGGAGGTTGCGATCACCGACACCATACCGTTGTCCGAGGAGGGGACGCGCTCCGGCAAGATCACGGTGCTGAGCGTGGGTCATCTCCTGGCCGAGGCGATCCGCCGCATCCACGAGGGCGCGTCGGTCAGCAGCCTCTTCGTCTGAGAAGGCCCGCCCGGCGGGCCAACCGTTGGAGTAAACCGAGATGGACAGAGTCAATCTGGAAGTAGAGCGCCGCACAGGGAAGGGCAAGAGCGCCGCGCGCCACCTCCGCCGGGAGGGAAAGGTCCCCGCGGTGGTGTACGGGATCCATGACCCGGCCTCGGTGGCGGTCAGCCCCAAGGAGCTCGACCGGGTGCTCGGCACCCGGGCGGGCGTCAACGTCATCGTTCAATTGAACGTTACGGGCGATGCCCAGGGCGAGCGTCCCGTCCTGATCAAGGACCTCCAGCGCGACCCCATGAAGGGCAGAATCCTGCATGCGGATTTTCTCGAAATCCGCATGGACCGCAAGATCAAGGTCGAGGTGCCCATCATCCTCAAGGGTGACGCCCCCGGCATC
Organism: Candidatus Tectomicrobia bacterium; assembly: GCA_016192135.1. Classification (NCBI taxonomy): domain Bacteria; kingdom Pseudomonadati; phylum Candidatus Tectimicrobiota; species Candidatus Tectimicrobiota bacterium. The sequence goes on from JACPUR010000035.1 coordinate 203,295, forward strand.
AAGCAGGGGGGCGTGCTGTCCCAACTCCTCCGCGAGCTGGAGGTGGAGTGCCTCCCGATCGCCATCCCCGAGGAAATCGTCGTGGACGTTTCCGGCGTCAACCTGAACGGCGTCGTCCACGTGCGCGAGATATCGCTCCCGGAGGGCGTGGACCTCATGACCGATCCGGAGGAGCCCATCCTGACGGTGGTGGCTCCGGAAGAAGAGAAGCCGGCCGAGGAGGCCGCCGCCGTCGCGGCCGAGGGCGCTCTTCCGGCGGAGGGCGCTGCCGCGGCCCCCGCGGGCGAAGCGGCCAAGGCCGAGTCTGGCAAGGAAGAGAAGAAGTAGGGGGGAGGGCCGCGCGTCTCGGCCGGACCGATGGCCTCGCCTTTGGTTCTGGTGGGTTTGGGGAATCCGGGGCCGGAATACGCCCTCACCCGCCACAATGTCGGTTTCTGGGCGCTGGACCGGATCTCCGAGGCGCACCGGATTCCGATCCGCACGCCGCGCCACCACTCGCTCATGGGCGCCGGCTCGATCGGCGGACAGCGGGTGGTTCTCGCCAAGCCGCAGACATACATGAACCTGAGCGGCAAGGCCGTCCGGGCTCTCCTCCGGGCGGAAGGATTGGGGCCCGAGAGCCTCATCGTTCTCCACGATGACATGGACATCTTCCTGGGCCGGGTGAAGTTCAACACGACCGGCGGGGATGGGGGCCATAACGGGATTCGGAGCATCATCGAGGCGCTCGGCAGCCGGGAGTTCCGGCGCCTGCGCATCGGCCTCGGGCGCCCGCCGGTGGCCATGGGGGATCGGTCGGACTGGCTGCTCTCGCCGTTCGGGGCATCCGAGCTCGAGGCAGTCGAGGAATCGGTGACGCTGGCAGCCGAGCGCGCGGTGGCGCTCGTGAGGGAGGAGGCAAGAGGGGGCGCCTAGGGCTGGCGCCTCCTTTCCTAGGGAGTCTCCGGTTTCTCCGGCGCGCCCGTGCCGCGGGAGCGGGAAAGGGAGGAGGAAAGGAAGCTGATGATCGCATTCTCCAATTGGGCGGCGGTATTCGGACTCGCCGGCTTGGCATTGGCCGGCTTCATTTATCAGTGGATCTCGCGCCAGCCCGACGGCAACGACCTCATGCGGAAGTTGGCGGCCCAGATTCACCAGGGCGCGATGGTGTTCCTCAAGCGCGAGTACAAGATCCTGGCCATTTTCGTCGTCGTGGTGTTCCTCTTGCTTGCCGCGGCCATCTCCCTCTCCACCGGCTTCGCCTTCGTCGTGGGCGCCGCCTGCTCCATCTTCGCGGGCTTCTTCGGGATGAACGCCGCCACCAAGGCCAACGTCCGGACGGCCGCCGCCGCCAGCGGGGAGGGAGGTCAGGCGGGCGCGCTCTCCATGGCCTTCTACGGCGGGACGGTCATGGGACTTTCCGTGGCCAGCCTGGGGCTCCTGGGGATCGGCTTCCTGTTCTGGTACTTCGACGTCCTCAAGATGTCAGCCAATGCGTCCATCATCAACGGCTTCTCGATGGGGGCCAGTTCCATCGCCCTGTTCGCCCGCGTGGGAGGGGGCATCTACACGAAGACCGCCGACGTGGGCGCCGACCTGGTGGGGAAGGTCGAGGCCAACATCCCCGAGGATGACGCCCGGAACCCCGCCGTCATCGCCGACAACGTGGGCGACTGCGTGGGCGACGTCGCGGGGATGGGCGCGGACCTCTTCGAGTCCTACGCCGGAGCCATCGTCTCCACGATTTTCATCGGCTCCACCGTCGGTACCGCCCTCGGCGCGACCGCCGCGGCCGCCATGTCCCTTCCGATGATTCTCGCGATGATCGGCCTCGTGTCCTCGGTGGTGGGCATCGCCTCGATGCAGGTGCTCGCCTCCAAGAGCCCCGCCCTGGCCCTGCGAAGCGCGACGATCATCGCCACGGGCGCCTTCATCGTCCTCTCCTTCTTCCTCACCTCGGGCATGGGCTTCAAGGGGGGCGTCTTCGGCTCCGTCCTTCTGGGCGCCGTCGGCGGAATCGCCATCGGCATGCTCACCGAGTTCTACACCGGCTCGGGCGGCAAGCCCGTGGGCCGCATCGTGGAGGCCTCCCAGACCGGCGTGGCCACCAACATCATCAGCGGCTTCTCCGTGGGCCTCGAGAGCGTGGCCGCTCCGCTGGTGGTGCTGGCGATGGTGACCCTGTTGTCCAGCAATATGGCCGGCCTCTACGGCATCTCGATCGCCGCGGTGGGGATGCTGGCCACCATCGGCATCACCATGTCGGTGGACGCCTACGGCCCCATCGCGGACAACGCCGGGGGCATCTCCCAGATGAGCCACCTGGGGCCCGCGACCCGCAAGATCACCGACAGCCTCGACTCCCTGGGCAACACCACCGCCGCCATCGGCAAGGGCTTCGCCATCGGCTCGGCGGCCCTCACGGCCCTCGCCTTCTACGCGGCCTACAGCCAGGCGGCCAAGCTCCAGACCATCGACCTGACGGACGCCAAAGTGGTGGCCGGGATGCTCATCGGAGGCGCCGTGCCCTTCGTCATCGGCGCCCTCACGATGAACTCCGTGGGCCGGGCCGCCTTCGTGATGATCCAGGAGATCCGCCGCCAGTTCCGCGAGATCCCGGGCATCATGGAGGGGAAGGCCGATCCAGACAGCGCCCGATGCATCGACATCAGCACCCAGGCGGCCCTCAAGGAAATGGTCGCTCCCGGCATCCTGGCCGTCCTCATGCCCATCATTGTTGGCTTCTTGATGGGCAAGGAGGCGCTGGGCGGAATGCTGGCCGGGGCCCTTCTTTCGGGTGTCCTCCTGGCACTCCTCATGGCCAATGCCGGCGGCGCCTGGGACAACGCGAAGAAAGAGATCGAGGACGGCAAGCTGGGCGGCAAGGGCTCGGAGGCCCACAAGGCGGCCGTCGTCGGGGACACGGTGGGCGATCCGATGAAGGACACGGCCGGGCCCTCGATGAACATCCTCATCAAGCTCATGTCCATCGTGGCCCTGGTGATAGCTCCGCTGTTCTAGGAGAAGAAAAAACAAGAAGCCTGAATCCATCTCACGCTTCCCCCGGCCCGCAGCGCGCCTCCAGGGGGCGCCCGGGCCGGGGTGGCCCGGGGGGCCGGATCTGTGCTAGGCTCCAGCCCTTGATGTTCCTCCTCGCTCCGGCCAAAAGGGCCGGGGCCGCTCAGTCCATGGGGAGATTCGAATGCCTCAATATGAAACGATGGTCCTGCTGTCCCCGAACCTCACCGATGAAGCGGTCGAGGAAAGCGTCCAGAACTTCAGCAATCAAGTGACGGCGGGGGGCGGGGAAGTCCTCAAGGTGGATCGGTGGGGCAAGAAGCGCCTCGCCTATCCCGTCCAGCGCCAGCGGCACGGCTTCTACTACATCGTCACCTACAAGTCCGAACCGGCGGTCGTCCAGGAGATTGAGCGCGGCATGCGACTCAACGAGGACACCTACCGCTACATGACGATCCGCATGGACGCCGCCCTGCTCCGCAAGCTCGAGAGAAACGAGCAGAACGCGAAGCGGCAGGCCGCCATGGCGCAGGAGGGCCGGCGCGGCGACGACGACCGGGGCGATCGCGACCGGGGCGATCGCGACCGCGGCGATCGCGACCGGGGAGAACGGGATCGCGGCGACCGGGGCGACAGGGATCGCGGCGATAGGGATCGGGGAGATCGCGGCGACCGGGGCCGGAGGGATGAGGACTAGCCCGGTTCCGGGCGGGAGGCTGCCATGGCCCAGATGAACGCCGTTTTTCTGCGGGGGAACATGACGCGCGATCCCGAGAAGCGCTTCCTCCCCTCCGGGTCGTCGGTCGTGAACTTCGGGCTGGCTGTCAACCGCCGCTACCGCAGCGGCGAGGAGTGGAAGGAGGACACCTGCTTCGTCGACATCGTCGTCTACGGGAAGCAGGGGGACTGGATCATCGAGCAGTGCCGCAAGGGAAGCCCAATCCTCGTGGAGGGCCGCCTCAGCTTCCGGAGCTGGGAGGGCCAGGACGGCCAGAAGCGGAGCAAGCACGAGGTGGTGGCCAACACGGTCCACATCCTCGCCCGCCGGGAAGACGGCGGCGAGGGCGGGGGCTCCCGCGCCTACCAGGGCGGCGGGGCCTCCCGGGGAGGGGACGAGCCTCCCATGACCGACGACGACATTCCATTCTAGCCGCATAGGCTTGAGAGAAGGGCCTGGAGGAAGCAGATGATCATGATGCCTCGCCCGGCGGGCGACAAGAAGAAGAAAAAGAAGAAGCGGTATGTGCGCAAGAAGATCTGCCGGTTCACGGCGGAGGGGATCGCGTATATCGATTACAAGGACGTGAAGACCCTCCGGAACATGGTGAGCGAGCGCGGAAAGATCATTCCCCGCCGCGTCACCGGCACCTCGGCCCGCTTCCAGCGGCAGCTCACCGTCGCCATCAAGCGGGCCCGCTACATGGCCTTGATGCCCTATACCGTGGATCACGGCTAGGACGAGGAGACGAGAAGATGGCTCGCGTGATCCTGCGGAAGGAAGTCGAGAACCTTGGCGAGGTCGGCGACATCGTCGAGGTGAAGGACGGCTACGCCCTGAACTATCTCATCCCCCGCGGGCTGGCTCTCCACGCCACGGCCAGCACCGTCCGCGCCACCCAGCACGAGCAGCGCGTGCGGGAGGCGCAGATCCAGTCGGCGCGGCGCTCCGCCGAGGACTTCGCCGGCAAGTTCAAGGGCATCGAGGTGGAGCTTACCATGAAGGCCGGCGAGGACGGCCGCCTCTTCGGCGCGGTCACCAACCGGCAGATCGAGGAGGCCCTGGCGGCCCAGGGGCTCGAGGTGAACCGCCGCCGCATCCTCCTCGAGGAACCCATCCGCCGGGTGGGGGATCATGATGTCGCCATCCGGCTCCATCCCGAGGTGAAGACGACGGTGCGCGTCCGCGTCGTCGCCGAGGAGGCTCCCGGTGAGGGGGCGCCCGAGGCGGCGTCCGGAGAAGGCGGGGAAGGCTCTCCCGAGAAGGCGGAGGAGAGCGCCGGGTAGGGAGCTTTTTTCCGCCGCAGTAGAAGCAAGTGCTTGAAAAAGGCCGCCCCAAGGCGGCCTTTTTCAATGGATTGCCGGGGCTTCCGCTTACGCCTGAACTGCGGTAGGCTGTCGTCCACGCCCGGTTTCGCTCGTCGCTTCACGTATCCTCGGAGCCGTTCCTTGACCCCTCCCGAAGCCCAAAGGTCCGAGGGCAGGGACCGCCTGCCCCCCCAGAACATCGAGGCCGAGGAGCGCGTCCTGGGCGCCCTTCTTCTCGATCCCGGCATGGTGGCGCCCGTGATGGAGGTGCTGCGCCCCGAGCACTTCTACCGGAGGAATCACCGGGTCATCTTCGAGGCGATGGTCCGCCTGTTCGAGCGTTCCGACCCCATCGACATCCTGACCGTCGTGGACGCCCTCAAGAAGGAAGGCCAGCTCGAGACGGCCGGGGGCTCCGAGAGCGTCGCCCGCCTGGCGGACGACGTCTCGAGCGCCCGCCGGGCGGTGACCCACGCCAAGCTCATCCGCAATGCGGCCATCCTCCGCAGCCTGATCCAGGCGTCCAACGCCATCGCCGAGCGCGCCATCACGGCCGAGGAAGAGGTGGACGGAATCGTGGACGACGCCGAGCGCGCCATCCTCGAAGTCTCCTCCGACCGCTACCAGCAGAGCATGGGGAGCATGCGGGATGTCATCAAGATCACCTTCCCGCACCTGGAGGAGCTCTACGACCGCAAGGAGCTCGTGACCGGTGTCCCGACCGGCTACACCGACTTCGACCGCCTCACGGCCGGCCTTCAGCCCGGGGAACTGTGCATCATCGCCGGGCGGCCCAGCATGGGCAAGAGCGCTTTCGCGCTCTGCGTCGCCGAGTATGCGGCGGTGGCCGCCAAGGTCCCGGCCGCCATCTTCAGCCTCGAGATGAGCGCCCGCTCCCTGGCCATCCGCATGATGTGCGGCCGGGCCATGGTGAACGCCCGCCAGCTCCAGAGCGGCTACATGCCCTCCAGCAAGTGGCCGGACCTCATCCGCGCGGCGGGGGAGCTTTCCGAGGCGCCGATTTTCATCGACGACGCCACCGACCTCTCTGTCTTCGATATCCGTGCGAAATGCCGCCGCCTCCAGGCGGACAAGGGATTGGGGCTCGTTGTGGTGGACTACCTCCAGCTCCTCTCCCACCGGGGGCGCTCCAGTGAGAGCCGCCAGGTGGAGATCTCCGAGATCTCGCGGGGCCTCAAGGGCCTAGCCAAGGAACTCAACCTCCCGGTGGTCGCGCTGAGCCAGCTCTCGCGCCAGGCCGAGCAGCGCGAGGGCAAGCGCCCCACCCTCGCCGACCTCCGCGAGTCGGGGGCCATCGAGCAGGACGCCGATCTCGTGGCTCTTCTCTTCCGCGAGGAGTATTATAGTTCCACCCCCGAGAACAAGGGCGTGGCCACCATCATCGTCGCCAAGCAGCGCAATGGCCCCATAGGAGACCTGGAGCTCAGGTTCTTCCCCGATTACGCCCGATTCACGAACCTCGACACCTTCCATGAAAGCCCCTCTGCGGCGGCCCCCGCGCCGGCCGGGGCCGACGCCTACGGCGAGGAGGAGACGCCGTTTTGACCCTTCGGCGGTTCGGCAAGCTCACCGGCCTGAGCCATGCCGAAGGGCGGGCTCGGGATCATGGACGTCGGCGGGCTCAGCGGAGCCGTGAGGCTTTCGAGCCATGAGCGGCGTGGGCGCGCCCTTCCTCGCCGGGGGTCCGGCGGCGGGCGCCTCTCTGCGGCCGGGAATGCGCACGGCCCTTTTCGTGGACCTCGACGTCCTCTCCCAGAACTACCGGACAGTGACGGAGGCCGCCGGGCGCGAGGTCATGGCCGTGGTCAAGGCCGAGGCGTATGGGCACGGGAGCGTGGAGGCCGCCCGGGCGTTCCGCCGGGCGGGGGCGCGCTGGCTGTGCGTGGCGTCGGTGGAGGAGGCGGAGGCGCTCCGCTCTCCCGGGGCGGAGGAGGGGGAGGGGGGCACCCGGGGCGCCCGTATTCTCCTGATGAGCGGCGTCCTGCCCGGATGTGCCCCCCGCATCGCCGCGCTGGGCCTCGACGCGGCCGTGTGGGACATGGCGCAGGCGGAGGCCCTCTCGGCGGCCTCCGAGGCCCTGGGGCGGCGGGCGGCGATCCACCTCAAGGTGGATGCGGGGATGGGGAGGCTGGGGATCGCCCCCGGCGAAGCGGCGGATTTCCTGCGCCGGGTGTCCGCCCTGCGCGGGGTGGAGGCCGCGGGCCTGATGAGCCATCTCTCCCGCGCGGACGAGGAATGGGGGGGGGACGAAACCCGGCGGCAGTTCGCCGTGGTGCGCTCGGTGGCGGAGGCGCTCCGGGCCGAGAGCCTGCTCCCGCCGATACTTCACTGCGCGAACAGCGCCGGCGGGATTCTCTTTCCCGAGGCGCCGGGCGGGCTGGTCCGGGCGGGGATCGCGCTTTACGGCTGCCCCCTGGGGCCGGCGCGCAAGGCGCCGGTCCGGCTCGCGGTGACGTGGAAGGCGGCCATCATTCAGGTCAAGCCCATTGCGGCCGGCGCGCCCGTGGGGTACGGAGGCATCTACCGGAGGAAGGCGGCGGGCGCCATCGCCGTCCTGGCGGCCGGCTACGCGGACGGCTACCCCCGCCTTCTCTCCAACCGGGGGGAGGCCGTCCTTCGCGGCAAGCGCGTCCCCGTCGCGGGAAGGGTCTCGATGGACATGCTGACCCTGGACGTCACCGGCCTCGAGGGAGTAAGGATGGGGGACGAGGCGGTCCTCCTCGGTGGCGGGGATGGGGAGGCCGTCTCCATGGATGACTTGGCCTCCCGGGCCGAAACCATCCCGTACGAGATTTTATGCGGCATCTCCCCCCGCGTCCCCCGCGTCTACATGCGCGAGGGGCGGTGCGTCGGGTTTCGGGTGCTGGGGGGCCGGATGGCCGGAGGGGCCGCCGGAGAGGAAGGGGAGCGGTGAGCGGCGCGACCAAGATCGAGTTGCGCGGTCTCGAGAAATCCTTCGGGGCGAACCGCGTCCTGCGCGGCCTGAGCTTCCGGATTCCCGCCGGCAAGATCACCGTCATCATCGGGCGGAGCGGGGAGGGGAAGAGCGTCCTCCTGAAGCACATGATCGGGCTGGTCCGGCCCGACAAGGGCCAGGTCCTCGTGGACGGGGAGGACATCACCGGCCTGAGGGACCGGGATCTCAACCGCGTCCGCGGAAAGTTCGGCATGCTCTTCCAGGGGGCGGCCCTGTTCGACTCGATGAACGTGGCGGAGAACGTGGCGTTTCCCCTGCGGGAGCACTCGCGCCTGTCTCCGGAGGAGATCATGGCGCGGGTGACGGACAGGCTCCGCCTGGTGGGCCTGGAGGGGGTGGAGGACCGCATGCCCTCCGAGTTGTCGGGCGGGATGAAGAAGCGGGTGGGCCTCGCCCGGGCGCTCGTGCGGGAGCCGGAGATTATCCTCTACGACGAGCCCACCACCGGCCTCGACCCCATCCTGACCGATTCGATCAACCGCCTGATCGTCCACACCCAGAAGACGCTGGGCGTCACCTCCGTCATGATCAGCCACGATGTGGAAAAGGCGCTCGAGTTCGCGGATCGGGTGGCCATGCTCCACCAAGGATGCATCGCCGCCGAGGGGACGCCGGAGGAGCTCCGGGCGATGGATGACCCCCTGGTGCGGCAGTTCCTCTCCGGAAGCGCCGAGGGGCCGATCAAGGTCCTGTGAGCGCGCCCATCCGTTTTCGAGTCACGGCCGGCGAACCCGGAGAGGCGGCCAGGCGCGGCCTCCTCGAAACTCCCCACGGAGCCTTCGAAACCCCCGCCTTCATGGCGGTCGGGACCCAGGCCACCGTTAAGACCCTCGATCCGCGCGACCTGCGCGAGGCCGGGTGCCGGATTCTCCTCGCGAACGCCTACCACCTTTCCCTGCGGCCCGGGGCGGACCGCATCGCCCGCCTGGGAGGCCTCCATCGGTTCATGGGCTGGGACGGGCCCATCCTCACCGACAGCGGAGGCTACCAGCTCTTCAGCCTGGCCCCCCTGGCCCGGGTGACGGACGAGGGAATCGACTTCCAGAGCCACCTGGACGGCGCCCGGCACATGCTCACCCCCGAGCGGGCGGTGGAGATCCAGGAGGCGCTGGGGCCGGACATCGCCATGGTGCTGGACGAGCCGCTCGGGTTCCCGCACACGCGGGAGGAGGCCGAGGCGGCGCTCGTCCGGACGACGGCGTGGGCCCGGCGCGCGCTCGATGCCCACAGGCGGCCGGATCAGGGGTTGTTCGGAATCGTGCAGGGGGGCGCGTTCGAGGACCTGAGGCGCCGGAGCGCCGAGCAACTCGTGCCGCTCGATTTCCCCGGCTACGCCATCGGCGGGCTCAGCCTGGGCGAGCGGAAGCGCGAGACGGATGCCCTCCTGGCCGCGGCGGCGGAGGTCCTCCCCCGGGAGAAGCCCCGCTACGTGATGGGGATGGGCACCCCGGGAGATCTCGTGCGGGCGGTCCGGCTGGGGGCGGATCTGTTCGACTGCGTCATGCCCACGCGCCACGCCCGGCGGGGCAACCTCTTCACCTGGGAAGGGCGGCTCTCCATCAAGCGGAACGAATTCGCCGAGGACGCCTCGCCCATCGATCCCGCGTGCGGCTGCCCAGCCTGCCGGGGGGGCTTCAGCCGGGCCTACCTGCGCCATCTCTTTCAGGCCGAGGAGTCGCTCGGCCAGCGGCTCATGACGCTCCACAACGTGTTCTTTTATCAGGAGTTGGTCGGGAGGATGCAGGAGGAGATCCGCTCCGGCCGTTTCTCCGCCTGGGCGGAGAAGGTGTTGGGCGGCCCCCTCGGCCAGGACCCCGAGGGCCCGTCGAGGGGCCGGGGCCTTCGCCGGAGCCCGGCCGGGAAGCCCCTCGGCCCGGTTTCTCCTGACGAAGAATAAAGGTCTGATTCTCAAAGCCTTCGATTGACAAGGCGGCAGGCCTTTGCTACCAAGAACGGGTTTTGCCAATTCACGGGAGGGGACATGCACGCGGGTCTGTGGCAGCGGCTCATAGATGGGCTGGTTCCCGAAGCGGCGGCCGCTGCGACGGGCGGGGGCGGGGGAGAGCCGAGCTTCCTGATCCAGTTGGCGCCGTTTTTCCTGGTCTTCGTCATCATCTACTTCCTGATGATCCGGCCCCAGCAGAAGAAGTCGCAGGAGCACCGGGCGATGCTTGAAGCCCTCAAGCCGGGCGACAATGTGATCGCCGGCGGCATCTTCGGCGAGATCGCGAAAATCAAGGACGACGTGGTCACCCTGAAGATCGCCGAGAACGTGCGCATCCGCGTCCATCGTTCGGCCATCTCCTCCAAGACGGCGGCGGAAGCCGATAAGCCGCAAGGCGCTTCCTGAGACTTCCGGCATCCGACGGAGGGAAGCCCGCCCGAGCGGTCCCCCTTCGGCCGGAGTGTGAGAGGAAAACATGAAAGGCATGGGATGGCGGGCCGCGGTGGTCGCCGTCGTGATCGGCGCCGCGGTCTTTTTCCTGATTCCCCCGAAGGAGCGCCTCCACCTCGGGCTGGACCTGCAGGGCGGGATCCATCTCGTGCTGGAAGTCCAGGCCGAGAAGGCGGTGGAGGCGAAGGTCGACCGTTATTTCGCCGAGATCCAGAGCCGTCTCACCCAGGATGACATCCGCACCCAGACCCTCCGGCGAGAGGGAAACCGCGTCACCATCGGCTTGGTCAGGGAAAGCGACCGGGGCAAGCTCCTCTCCCTGATGGCGGGCTATCCGGACCTCGTCCTCCAGGGCACCGAGGGCGCTCCCCCCACCTTCGCCTACGCGATGCCGGCCCAGCAGGCCAACCGCATCATGGATCAGGCGGCGGCCCAGGCCATCGAGACGCTTCGCAACCGAGTGGACCAGTTCGGCGTGCGCGAGCCCTTGCTGCAACGCCAGGGGGAGCGCCGGATCATCGTCCAGCTCCCCGGCGTGCAGGACCCCGCACGCGCCAAGGCCCTCATCGGCAAGACGGCCCAGCTCGAGTTCAAGCTGGTGGACGATTCCGCGAACGCGGCCCAGGCCCAGCAGACGGGGCCGCCCGAGGGGACGCAGCTCCTCTTCGAGACGAGGCGCGATCCGGCGACGGGGCAGACGGTCCGCCAGACGCCCCTGATCGTGAAGCGGGAGGCCCTCCTGACGGGCGACAACCTGACGGACGCCCGGGTGGAGATCGGCGACCGCTTCAATCAGCCCTACGTCAGCGTGGCTTTCGACTCCCTGGGCGCGCAGACCTTCGACCGCGTCACGGCGGCCAACGTGGGCAAGCGGCTGGCCATCGTGCTGGACGGGGTGGTGTACAGCGCTCCGGTCATCCAGGAGCGGATCAGCGGGGGGAGGGCGCAGATCACCGGCAGCTTCACCATCGAGGAAGCGCGAGACCTGGCCATCGCCCTGCGGGCGGGGGCGCTGCCGGCGCCGGTCCAGGTGCTGGAGGAGCGGACGGTGGGGCCTTCCCTTGGGTCGGACTCCATCCGCCAGGGCATCATCAGTATCGTCGTGGGCTTTCTTCTCACCGCGGTTTTCATGTGTTTCTACTACAGGCTGAGCGGCTCCGTCGCGGTGCTGGCCCTGGTGCTGAACCTCCTGATTATGATGGGCGCCCTCGGCTTCTTCGAGGCCACCCTGACCCTGCCCGGAATCGCGGGAATCATCCTGACGGTCGGCATGGCCGTTGACGCGAACGTTCTCATCTTCGAGCGCATCCGAGAGGAACTCCGCCTCGGGAAGACGGTCCGCTCCGCCCTGGACGCCGGCTACAACAAGGCCTTCCTCACCATCCTGGACTCGAACGTAACCACCCTGGTGGCCGCCCTGGTGCTGCTCCAGTTCGGGACGGGCCCCATCAAGGGTTTCGCCATTACCTTGAGCGTGGGTATCATCGTCAGCATGTTCACCGCCATCTTCGTGACTCGCTTGATCTATGACTTCGTGCTTTCCCGGCACGACGTGAGGAGCCTGAGCATCTGATGGAATTCTTCCGGCCCGGCTTGAATTTCGACTTCGTAGGCAAGCGGAAGATGTTCATGGGTGTCTCCGCCGCCGCGATCCTTCTCTCCTTCGTTCTCCTCGCGACGCGGGGGCTGAACTACGGCATCGACTTCGTGGGAGGGACCATCGTCCAGGTGGCCTTCAAGGAGAAGAAGCCCATCGGCGACATCCGTGGGGCGGTTTCGGCCCTGAACCTGGGCGACGCCCTCATCCAGGAGTTCGGCTCGGATCGCGAATTCCTGATCCGGGTGAAGGAGTTCCGCAGCGACGTGGAGGGCGTGGACAAGCGGATCGCGGGAGCGTTGGAAAAATCCTTCGGAAAAGGTTCCTTGGAGATTCGGCGCACGGAGTCGGTGGGGCCCCAGGTGGGGGAGGACCTGAAGCGGAAGGCGATGAGCAGCCTTATTTTCGCCTGTATCGGCATTCTGATTTATGTGGGGCTGCGCTTCCGGTTCGTGCCGGCGGCGGCCTCCATCGTCGCCCTTCTCCATGACGTTATCATCACGATGGGGATCCTGTCCCTGACCGGCAAGGAATTCAACCTCCCCATTGTGGCCGCCGTGCTCACCATCATCGGCTACTCCATCAACGACACCATCGTCATCTTCGACCGCATCCGGGAGAACACGCGCCTCTCGCGGCGCTCGGAACTGGGCGAGGTAATCAACTCATCCATCAACCAGACTCTCTCCCGCACCATTCTCACCGGCGGCACCACGCTGCTCACGCTTCTGGCCTTTTTCTTTCTAGGCGGGGAGGTGATCGCGGACTTCTCCTTTATCCTGATTGTGGGAATCATCATTGGGACCTATTCCTCCATCTACGTCGCCAGCCCCATCCTCGTGGCCTTCCCCGGCTACTCGGGGGGCGCCGCAGCGCCCAGGCGCAGCAAGAAGGCCGCCGCCCGGGCGTAAGTTTCCGCCGCGTCATCTTGCGTTTAGGCGTGAAAAAGCCCCGAAGGCGGCCCTTTTATGCGCGCGGGATTAGTTCCCCCGCTGGGCCCGGACCTTGAGCCGGAGGGCGTTCAGGCGGATGAAGCCATCGGCGTCCTTTTGCGCGTAGACCGAGTCGGCCTCGAAGGTGGCGAGGTCGGGCCGGTAGAGGTTCTTCTCCTTGGGGGCTCTCCTCCCCACCACTTGGCAGGTCCCCTTGAAGAGCTTCACCCGGGCGGTGCCCCAGACCGAGCGGGCCGCCTCGTCCACGGCCGCCTGGATGAACTCCCGCTCGGGCGAGAACCAGAAACCGTTGTAGACGAGCCGCGCATACTGGGGAATGAGCGAGTCCCGCAGGTGGAGCACCTCGCGGTCGAGGGTCAGGGACTCGACCCCGCGCCGGGCGGCGTGGAGGACGGTGCCGGCCGGGGTTTCGTACACCCCCCGGCTCTTCATCCCGACGAAACGGTTCTCGACCAAGTCCACCCGGCCCACGCCGTGGCTCCCGGCCAAGGCATTCAGGCGCTCCATGAGGGCCACCGGAGCGAGCCGCTCGCCGTCCAGCGAAACCGCGTCGCCGTTCTCGAAGCCGACTTCCACGTAGGCGGGCTTGTCCGGCGCCTTCTCGGGGGAGACGGTGAGGACGAACATGTCCGCCGGAGGCTCGGCCCAGGGATCCTCCAGGATGCCTCCCTCGAAGCTGATGTGGAGGAGGTTGCGATCCATCGAGTAGGGCTTCGCCGCCGTGACGGGCACCGGAATGCCGTGCCGCTGGGCATAGGCGACGAGCTCGGAGCGTCCGCCGAAGTCCCACGTGCGCCAGGGGGCGATGACGGTGATCGAGGGGTCGAAGGCCGCGTAGCCCATCTCGAAGCGCACCTGGTCGTTGCCCTTGCCCGTCGCGCCGTGGGCCACGGCGTCGGCCCCCGTCTTGCGCACCACCTCCATCTGCCCCTTGGCGATGATGGGCCGGGCGATCGAGGTACCCAGGAGATAGGAGCCTTCGTACACGGCCCCCGCCCGGAGCATGGGGAAGACGAAGTCCCGGGCGAACTCTTCGCGGAGGTCCAGGACGTGGCATTCGTCCGCCCCCGTCGCCAGCGCCTTCTTCTCGAGGCCCTCAAGCTCCCCCGTTCCCTGGCCCACGTCCGCCGCGTAGGCCACGACCGGGCAGCGGTAGGTCTCCTTGATCCACTTCAGCATGACCGAGGTGTCGAGCCCGCCGGAGTAGGCGAGCACCACCTTTTGCGGCTTAGCGGCCATCATTTCCCCCGAGAAGGACTTCCAGAAGGATCTTCTGCGCGTGGAGGCGGTTCCCCGCCTGCTGGAACACCACGCTGCGCGGCCCGTCGATGACCTCGGCCGAGACTTCTTCCCCCCGGTGGGCCGGGAGGCAATGCATGAAGACGGCGTCCTTGTCCGCCCAATGGAAAGTCTCGCCGTGCACGCGGTAGGGCGTGAGCAGCTCGTGGCGGAGGGCTTCCTCGCCCTCCTGGCCCATGGAGGTCCAGACGTCGGTGTAAAGAGCGTGAGCGCCCCCGCACGCCGCCTGGATCTCGTTCGTTATCTGGATGATGGCGCCCGAGGCCGCCGCAAGTTCCCGCGCCCGGGCCACGACCCCCGCATCGGGCTGAAGCTCGGGCGGGCAGGCGACGCTCACCCTCACCCCAATCAACGCGCCCACGAGGAGGAGGGAGTGGGCCACATTGTTCCCGTCCCCCAGGTAGGCGAGCTTGAGGCCCTCCAGGCGCCCGAAGCGCTCGAGGAGGGTGAGGAAGTCCGCCAGCGCCTGGCAGGGATGGTGCAGGTCCGTCAATCCGTTGATGACCGGAACCGAGGCGTGGCGGGCGATCTCCTCCACCCGCTCGTGGCCGAAGGTGCGGACGACGATCCCGTCCACGTACTCGCTTAGCACGCGGGCGCTGTCCGCGGGCGTCTCGCCCCGGGCGAGCTGAGTGTCCTGCGGGGAGAGGAAGATGGTCCTCCCGCCGAGCTGGGCCACGCCCGCCTCGAAGGAGACGCGCGTGCGCGTCGAATGCTTCTCGAACAGCAGGGCCAGGGTCTTCCCCGCCAGGGAAGCGGACCGGGCGGAGCGTCCCCGGCGCTTGCGGTCGAGGGCCTCCCGCAGGAGCTCGCGCGTCTTCTCGGCCGAGAGCTCGGTGCCGTCCAGGTAGTCCTTCATCACGCCGCAAGGTCCTTCAGCGCGCCGTCCAGGAAGTCCGCCAGCCTGTCGATCATCGCGGGCTCCACCACCAGGGGCGGGATGAGCCGGATCACTTTTCCCACCGCCACGTTCAGGAGGAAGCCGGCCGCCAGGCCCTTCGTCACGATGGATGCCGCGTCCCGGTCCACCTCCATTCCCAGGAGGAGTCCCTTCCCGCGAACGTCCTTCACGATGGGATGGCGCGAGGCCAGCTCCCGGAGGCGCTTCAGGGCGTGATTCGACACCTCCTCCACCCGCCCGAGGAAGCCCGGGGCCAGGGTGGCATCCATGGCCGCGCAGCCCGCCGCCGTGGCCAGCGGGTTGCCCCCGAAGGTGGCCGCGTGGTCCCCCGGCTCGAAGGCCATGGCCTTGTCGCTCGCCACCAGGGCGCCGATGGCGGTGCCGCCGGCCAGGCCCTTGGCCAGGCTCATGGCGTCGGGCGCCACGCCGTAGTGCTCGTGCGCCCAGAGCTTCCCGGTGCGGCCCATCCCCACCTGGACCTCGTCGAAGAGAAGCAGGAGGTCGTTGGCGTCGCAGATGTCCCGGAGCCCCTGGAGGAAGCCCTCGGGGGGGACGTTGACCCCTCCCTCGCCTTGGATGGGCTCGACCAGGATGGCGCAGGTCTTCTCGCTCACCGCGGCCGCCACCGATTCGATATCCCCGAAGGGGAGATAGCGGAAGCCGGGCACGAGAGGATGGTAGCCCTTGTGGAACTTTTCCTGGCCCGTCGCCGTCATGGAGGCGAAGGTCCGGCCGTGGAAGCTCGCCTGGAAGCTCAGGATCTCGTGCCGCCCCTCCCCGTGCTTCTTGTGGGAGTACTTGCGCGCCAGCTTGATCGCGGCCTCGACGGCCTCGGTGCCGCTGTTGCAGAAAAAGACCTTGTGGCCGAAGGAGTTCTGGGTGAGGCGCTCGGCCAGGCGGATCTGCGGCTCGATGTGGTAGAGGTTCGACACGTGGAGGAGCCTGCCCGCCTGCTCCCGAAGCGCCGCCACCACCGCCGGATGGCAATGGCCCAGGTTGCACACCGCCAGCCCCGAGACGAAGTCGAGGTACTCCTTCCCGTCCGCATCCCACACGCGGCAGCCCTGCCCGCGTACCAGCGCCACCGGGTAGCGGCCGTAGGTGGGGGCCACGTGCTGGGCGGCGAGCGAGACGAGCGCGGCGTTGGACATCGCGGTGTTCCTTTCTCTGAACCGGGGCTCAGCGAACGATCTGGGTGCCCACCCCTTCGTCGGTGAACACTTCCAGGAGGACGGCGTGGGGGACTCGGCCGTCCACGATATGGGCCTTCTTCACGCCGGAGGCCAGGGCTTCCAGGCAGGCCTCCACCTTGGGGATCATGCCGCCCTGGATGACGCCCTCTTCCCGCAGCCGCTGCGCGTCGGGAGCCTTCAGGGTGCTGATGAGGTTTCCCTTCTTGTCCTGAATTCCGGGGACGTCGGTCAGGAGAATGAACTTCTCCGCGGCCAGGGCGCCGGCGATGGCCCCGGCGGCGGAGTCGGCGTTGATGTTGTAGACGTTCCCGTCGTCGTCCACCCCCAGCGGGGCGATCACCGGGATGTAGTGCGCCCGGGTGAGGTGGTGGATGATGCCGGGCTCGACCCTCACCACCTCGCCCACATGGCCGAGGTCGACGATCTCGTCCGCGCCCTCGGCGGTCTTGCGGCTCAAGGTGAGCTTCCGCGCGCGCGTCAGCCCGGCGTCCGATCCGGAGAGGCCCACCGCGGCCCCTCCGTGGCGGTTGATGAGCCGGACGATGCCCTTATTGGTCGAGCCCGAGAGCACCATCTCCACCACCCCGACGGTTTCTTCGTCCGTGACCCGGAGGCCCTCGATGAACTCGGTCGCCTTGCCGATCTTCTTGAGGAGATCCCCGATCTGGGGCCCGCCCCCGTGGACGACCACGACGTTGATGCCCACGTACTTGAGCAGCACCACGTCCTGGGCGAAGGGCGACTGCAGGCCCTTCTCCACCTGAGCGGCCCCGCCGTACTTGATCACCACGGTCTTCCCCGAGAAGCGCTGGATGTAGGGAAGCGCCTCGACCAGGGTGGCCGCCCGTTCTCTCGCGTCCATGGTGCTCCTCACTGTGCCGGAAGGGCTACCAACAGGGCGGGAAATATACACCGGGGGGAGGGCGGGGCCAAGGGGAGGAGGAAAGGCCGGTCCCGGGGCGGAATCAGAGGATGTAGCGGCTCAAGTCGAGGTTTTCGACGATGTCCTGGAGCTTATCGCGGACGTAGGCGGCGTCGATGGAGATCTCCTGTCCGGCCATGTCCGGGGCGGAGAAGGAGATGTCCTCCAGCAGGCGCTCCATGATGGTGTGGAGCCGGCGCGCGCCGATGTTCTCCGTCTGCTCGTTGATCCGGGCGGCGAAGCCCGCCACCTCCTGGATGGCGTCGTCGGTGAA
The DNA here is from genome assembly GCA_016192135.1 of Candidatus Tectomicrobia bacterium. Classification (NCBI taxonomy): domain Bacteria; kingdom Pseudomonadati; phylum Candidatus Tectimicrobiota; species Candidatus Tectimicrobiota bacterium. Next base: position 220,849 of record JACPUR010000035.1, read on the forward strand.
GGAGATCTTCACGCCCTCGGTGGCCAGGAGAGCCGGGTACTGCCGCACGAGGGCGTTCTCCGGCTCCTTGAGGATGCGCACGAAGTCCTCCCGGCCCAGGGGCTTGAGCTCCACCCGGATGGGGAAGCGCCCCTGGAGCTCGGGCAGGAGGTCCGAGGGCTTGGCCATGTGGAAGGCGCCCGCCGCGATGAAGAGGATGTGGTCCGTCTTGACCGGCCCGTGCTTTGTCTGGACGGTCGAGCCCTCGACGATGGGCAGGAGGTCGCGCTGCACCCCCTCCCGTGAGACGTCGGGGCCGTGGCGGCCGCCCCCGCTGGTGGCGATCTTGTCGATCTCGTCGAGGAACACGATGCCCGACTGCTCGGTGCGGTGAATGGCCTCGGAGTTCGCCTTGTCCGGATCGATGAGCTTGTCGGCCTCCTCCTGGCAGAGGAGCTTGAAGGCCTCCGGCACCCGCATGCGGCGGGTGCGGTTCCGCGGAGGAAAGAGGCCGCCCATGATCTCCTTGATGTTCAGCCCCATCTGCTCGAGGTCAGGCCCGCCCAGGAACTGGATCTCCGGCCCCTTGTCGCTCACTTGCATCTCGACCTCGCGGTCGTCCAGCCTGCCCTCCTCCAGGAGGGAGCGGAACTTCTCCCGGGTCCGCTTGTAGCTTTCCTCGCCCAGGGGATCGCGCGGCTGGCCCCGCTCGTCGATGGCGGCGAAGCCCGGGGGGCGGGGCAGGAGGAGGTCCAGCAGGCGCTCCTCGGCCAGATTCTCCGCGCGCACCCGGTTGACCTCGCGCATCTCCTCGCGGACCATGTTCCGGGCCAGCTCGACGAGATCGCGGATGATGCTCTCCACGTCCCTGCCCACGTAGCCCACCTCGGTGAACTTGCTCGCCTCCACCTTGATGAAGGGGCTCTTGGCCAGGCGGGCGAGGCGGCGGGCGATCTCCGTTTTCCCCACACCGGTCGGGCCGATCATGATGATGTTCTTGGGGGCGATGTCCTCCCCGATCTCGGGGGGGAGCTGCTGGCGCCGCCAGCGGTTGCGCAGCGCGATGGCGACGGCGCGCTTCGCCTCCGCCTGGCCGATGACATAGCGGTCGAGTTCTTCGACGATGCGGGCGGGGATGAGCTGTTCCATCAGAGGCTTTCGATCGTGATCTTGTGGTTGGTGTAGATGCAGATATCCGCCGTGATGTCCAAGGCGCGGCGGACGACGTCGGCGGCGGCCAGTTCAGGCTCCAGGCTGAGGATCCCGCGTGCCGCCGCCGTGGCGATGGGACCGCCGCTTCCGATGCCCAGGATTCCGTCGTCGGGCTCGATGATGTCCCCGGTGCCCGAGAGGATGAGGGAGGTTTCCTGGTTCGCGACGGCGAGCAGGGCCTCCAGCCGCCGGAGCACCCGGTCCGTGCGCCAGTCTTTTCCCATCTCGACGGCGGCCCGGGCGAGGTTGCCGCGGTACTCCTCGAGCTTTCCCTCGAAGCGCTCGAAGAGGGCGATGGCGTCCGAGGCGGAGCCCGCGAAGCCGGCGAGGACCTTCCCCCCGCTCAGGCGGCGGATCTTGACCGCGCCGAGCTTGACGGCCGTCTGGCCCATCGTGACCTGGCCGTCCCCGCCCATGGCCGTCTGGCCGCGGTAGCGGACGGCGAGGATGGTGGTGGAGCGGATCCTGGCATTGGGTTCGGTCATTGGCGTTTTTCCCGTTTCCTTCCTGGAGCGCCGCGCTCCTTGGCCCGGGGGTGCGCGGCGTCGTACACGGCCCGGAGATGATCGAAATTCACCTGGGTGTAGCGCTGGGTGGTGGAAAGGCTCGCGTGGCCCAGCAGCTCCTGGATGGACCGCAGGTCCGCCCCGTCCTCCAGGAGATGGGTCGCCGCGCTGTGGCGCAGCGCGTGCGGAGTGAAATGATAGCCGAACCCACCCTTGAGTTCATAGCCCCGCAGGATGTCTCGGGCCCGGTCCGTCGTGAGCCGCCCGCCGCGCGCGCTGCGGAAGAAGGGCGACGCCCCGCACTCGGCTTCCCCGGCCGGCAGGGGAGGGCGCTCCGGCCGGAAGCGCTCGACGGCCTGGGCCGCCTTCTTCGTCATGGGGACGATGCGCTCCTTCCGGCCCTTGCCGCGCACCCGGAGGAGGCGCTCCTTCGTGTCCACGTCCTCATTGTTCAGGGCCGCCAGCTCCCCCACCCGGAGACCGGAGCCGTAAAGGATCTCCAGCATGGCCAGGTCCCGCCGCCCCTCGGGGGTGGCGGGGTCGGGCAGCTTCAGGAGCCGGTCGGCGTCGTCCACCGGGAGGAAGGCCGGCAGCTTGCGGGACTGCTTCGGGGAAGGGATTCCCTCGGCCGGGTTCTCCGCCGCGAGCCCCTCGCGCCGGAGGAAGCGGAAGAAGGTCCGCAGGCTCGACAGGTGGCGGTTGACCGTGGAGGCGTCCACCCGGCGCCGGTGCATGTGGCCCAGGTAGGCCCGCACCGCCAGGGCGTTCACTTCCTCGGGGGTAACCGGCCCTCCCGCCCATTCCCGCAGGAAGCGGTCGAAGTCGGCCAGATCCGAGGCATAGGCCCGCAGCGTGTGCTCCGAGGCGTTGCGCTCCTCGCGGAGGTGAGCCTCGAAGCGGCGGCGGGCTCCGGCCAGGCCGCCGGTCAGGCGACCTGGGGCATCATCCGCTCGATCCATGGCTTGAGGTCCCTCAAGGCGCGCTCGATGACGTGCCGCTTGCGCTCCTTGCGCGGGACCCGCTTCTCCAGGGGCGGGAAGAGTCCGAAGTTGACGTTCATCGGCTGGAAGTTCTTGGGGTCCGCCTCCACGATGTAGTGGTTGAGCGCCCCCAGGGCCGTGGTGGGGGGAGGCGGGACGATGGGCTCCCCCCGCAGGAGCGCCGCCGCGTTCAGGCCCGCGAGGAGGCCGATGGCGGAGGATTCGAGATAGCCCTCGACCCCGGTGATCTGGCCCGCCACGAACAAGTGAGGGTGGCGCTTGAGCTGGAGGGTGACCCGCATGAGCTTGGGGGCGTTGATGTAGGTGTTTCGGTGCAGGCTTCCGAAGCGGAGGAAGCGCGCGTTCCCGAGCCCCGGGAGCTGGGAGAAGATGCGCTTCTGCTCCGGGTAGCGGAGGCGGGTCTGGAACCCCACCATGGAGAAGAACTCCCCGGTCAGGTCCTCGCGCCGGAGCTGGACCACGGCGTGGTAGGTCTGCCCCGTCTCAGGATGCTCCAGCCCCACCGGCTTCATCGGTCCGAAGGCCAGGGTGTCGCGCCCCCGGCTCGCCATCTCCTCGATGGGCAGGCAGCCCTCGAAGTAGACGGCCTTCTCGAAGTCCCTCAGCGGAATCTTCTCGCCTCCGACGACGGCGTCGATGAAGCGGTTGTAGTCCGCCTCGCTCAGGCCGATGTTCAGGTAATCCCCCTCGCTCTCCTCCGCCATGTCCTTTCCGTAGCGGGAGGCCTGGAAGGCCACCGACATGTCGATGCTCTCGCCGTAGAGAATAGGGGAGATGGCGTCGTAGAAGTAGAGGTACTTTCCCTGGGTCAGCCGCGCCACCTCTGCCGCGAGCGCAGGGCTGGTGAGGGGGCCGGTGGCGAGGATGGTCGGCGCCTCCCCATCGAGGGAGGTCACTTCCTCCCGGTGTACGCGGATGCGGGGCTCTCCCTGGATCGCCTCGGTCACCTTCTTGCTGAACTGGGCGCGGTCCACGGCCAGGGCGGTGCCCGCCGGGACCCGGGTGGCGTCCGCGGCCTGGAGGATGAGGGAGTCGAGCCGCCGCATCTCCTCCTTCAGCAGCCCCGAGGCGTTCTCCAGCGAGTTGGAGCGCAGCGAATTGGAGCAGACGAGTTCCGCCAGGCCGTCCGATTGATGGGCGGCGGTCGGGACCAGGGGGCGCATCTCGTAGAGATCCACCTCGATGCCCCGCTTCGCCGCCTGCCAGGCCGCCTCGCTCCCCGCGAGGCCGCCGCCGATGACGCGCAGCCGCGCGCTCAAGCCGATACCTCCTGTTCCTTCTCCGATTCGGTGTGATCGTCCCCCAGGCTGGCGAGCAGGCCCGGCGGGGCCGGCTCCGAGTGCCCGCAGGACTTGATCGGGCAAACGAGGCGGACTCCGCTCTTCTTCGTGACCTTGATCGTGGAAATCGGATGTCCGCAGGCCGGGCAGGGCCGGGCGACGGGACGGTCCCATACGACGTACTTGCACTCGGGGAACTTGTTGCATCCGTAGAACGGCTTCCCGGATTTCCGGGAGCGCCGCATCACGAGCTCGCCGCCGCAGCCCTCCCGGCCGCACGGCACTCCCGTCGGGATGGGCGCGGCCGCCGCCTTCCCGCCGGGGAGAATCTTCCGGGTCTTGTGCTCCTTCGGATACTCCGAGCAGACCAGGTAAGGGCCGAATGGGCCCCGGCGCGCCTGCATGGACGCCCCGCACTCCTCGCAGGGAGGCGCCTTCTCCTCCCCCTGGACGAGATCCTCATCCTCCTCGGGGCTGCCCTCCTCGGGCAGGCTTTCGGAGAACTTGCAATCGGGATATGCGGAGCAGGAGATAAACCAGCCGTTCTTGCTGAACTTCTTGACCAGCGGCTCCCCGCACTCCGGGCAAGCCCTGTCGACGGGCTCGGTGTGGGTCTTGAGGTTGGGCAGGGCCTTCTTGGCCGTCTGCACCGTCCTGTCGAACCGGTCGTAGAAGGTGCGCAGGATGGGCAGCCAGGGGGTGCTCCCCTTCTCGATGTCGTCGAGGTCGCTCTCCATCTTGGCCGTGAACTTGACGTCCATCACGTCGGGGAAGCCCCGCACGAGCAGCTTGTTCACCTCCCGGCCGAGGCTGGTGGGGGTGAACTGGCGCTTGCGGCGCTCCACGGTGACATACTTCCGCTTCTCCAGAGTGTCCAGGATGGTGGCGTAGGTGCTCGGGCGCCCGACGCCGTCCTCCTCCAGCTCCTTGACCAGGGCCGCCTCCGTGTAGCGCGGGGGCGGCTGGGTGAAGTGCTGCTCCGGGAGGACGCCGTTGGAGGCCGCCTCCGTCCCGCGGAGCCGCACCGGATCGCCCTCGTCCAGGGAAGGCAGCAGCCGGTCGCGGCCGCCGGCGCCCGCGCGCCCGTTCTCCTCCTCGCTATCCGGCGGGCCCTCCGCTTCCTCTGTCCTCTCCTGATAGACGTCGAGGAAGCCCGGGAACTTGAGTACCGACCCGGTGGCGCGCAGCAGGAGATCCTCGGCCGTGATGTCCACGCTCGTCTGGTCGTACACGGCTGGGGCCATCTGGCCGGCCAGGAAGCGCCGCCAGATGAGGGTGTAGAGCGCCAGCTGCTCGGGTTTCAGGCGGCTCGCGACCCGGTCCGGGTGCAGGCTCGGGTCGGTCGGCCGGATGGCCTCGTGGGCGTCCTGGGCCATCTCCCCGGTCTTGTAGACGGGCGGTTTCTCGGGCAGGTGGCCGGCCGAGAAGTTCTTCTGGATATACTCCCGCGCGGCGTTCACGGCCTCGGGAGCCAGGCGCACGGAGTCGGTCCGCATGTAGGTGATGAGGCCGACGGTCCCGAGCTCGCGGCCGAGATCCACGCCCTCATAGAGGGACTGGGCGATGCTCATGGTGCGCTTGGCGCCGTAGCGGAGCTTGTTCGAGCTCTCCTGCTGGAGCGTGCTCGTGATGAACGGGGCGGGTGGGCGGCGGCGGCGCTCGCGGCGCTCGACCTTTGAAACCCTGAGGTCCGCCCGCGCGATGCGTTCGGCGAGGCTCCGCGCCTCCGCCTCGGTCCCGATTTCGGGCTCCCGGTCCCCGACCCGGTGGATCTTGGCCTCGAAGGGGGGAGGGGTGCCTTCTTTCTGGAGAAACGCCGTGATGGTCCAGTATTCCTTGGGCTGGAAGGCCTCGATCTCGTCCTCGCGCTCGCAGATGAGGCGGAGGGCGACGGACTGCACCCGGCCGGCGCTCAGGCCGAAGGCCACCTTGTTCCAGAGGATTTCGCCCGAGAGCTTGAAGCCCACGATGCGGTCCAGCTTGCGGCGGGTTTCCTGGGCGTCCACCTTCTTCTGGTCGATGCGGCCCGGGCGCTCGAGCGCCTCCCTGACGGCCCGCGGGGTAATCTCGTTGAAGGAGACGCGGTAGATGGAATCCTCCTTGCGGCCGTTCCCGATGATCTCCTTGACGTGCCAGGCGATGGCCTCACCCTCGCGGTCCGGATCGGGCGCGAGATAGATCTCCCCGGCGGCCTTGGCGGCCCGGCGGAGCTCATCGATGGCCTTCTTCTTCGCGGGAATCTCGCCGTAGTCGGCGCTGAAGTCGTTCCGGACGTCGATGCCCATTTTCCGCTCCCCGGTCTTCTTGAGGTCGCGGACGTGCCCCTTGGAGGCCATGATGGCGAACTCCGGCCCCAGCATCTTCTGGATCGTCTTCACCTTGGCCGGCGATTCGACGATGAGGAGCTTCGTCGCGGAGGAGCCTCCGCCCGTGCTTCCCGCCGTCCGGGCCCGCCTGCTCTTGGGCTGGGCCTTCTTCGCCTTTTTGGCCCTCGGGCGGGCCTTGGAATTTTTTTCGATCATGCTGCCTCAGTTCGTCAGGCGGATGTCGTCATCCTGGAGCATCTGTAGCACGCCGGGCCGCAAGGCGTCACGGCGTTCCCGGAGAAGGACCAGGAGGGCGACCGTACGCACCTCCCGAAGCCCAATCTCCTCCTCGCTCAAGTCGATGCAGCGCTGGATGAGTTCCTCCCGGAGCCAATCGTCGATGATCCCGGCGTTATAGAGACGGTGGATGATTCCCTGCGCCGCGGGGGAGAAGGCCAAATGCTCCTCCGGGTGCAGCACGCGCACCGCGCGTCCTCTGCGGCTCTCCGCGAGGAGGTCTCCCGGCTCGCGGCGGTCCTGGGGGAGCTGCTGGACCCAGGAAAGGGCGTCATAGATGTCTTCCTGCTGAAATCCCCGGCTCGCCAGGAAATTGGAAATCTCCCGCTCGTCCTGGAGAATGTGGTTTCCCTCCAGCGCCTTGTCCACCAGCAGGCGCATCATCGTGAACAGTTTTTCGCGCATACAGATTCCCTCCGGAACTAGGCGCTCCGGTAGAGGCCTCCTCCGGTCCGGCGGACTTTTCCCCCGATCTCGAGCTGAAGGAGGGCGCCGGACACCTCCTCGGGCCGGAGGCCCAGGGCGCGCGTGAGACTCTCGATGGATTCCTCGCCCTCCGCCAAGCGGCTCATCAGCGCCCGCTCCGTGTCCGAAAGGGAGGGATCGTCCGCCGAGCCGGCGGCCGCCTTGGGCGGGATGGAGGGCGTGAGGGCCTGCGTCCGCACGAAAGAAGGCAGCGCCGCCAGGATGTCCTCGGCGCTCTCCACCAGATGGGCGCCCTCCTTGATGAGGTGATGGCAGCCGGCGCTCCGGCCCGTGTGGACCGGGCCCGGCAGGGCCATGACCTCGCGCCCCTGCTCGGCCGCCAGGCGGGCCGTGAGGAGGGCGCCGCTGCGGTGGGCGGCCTCGACCACCACGGTGGCCGCCGAGAGGCCGCTGATGATGCGGTTGCGCCGGGGGAAATTCGCCGGATAGGGCGTGGCGCCCCAGGAAAATTCCGAAATCACCACCCCCTGGGCGGCGATCCGGCGGCGCAGGTCGTGGTGGTCGGAGGGATACTGCACCCCAAGGCCGCAGCCCAGGACGGCCACCGTGCGCCCGCCCGCCTCGAGGGCCCCGAGATGGGCCTCGGCGTCGATCCCGTGGGCCATCCCGCTCACGATGGCAAAGCCTTGGACGGCCAGGGTTCCGGCCAGTTCCCGGGCCATCCGCCGGCCGTACTCGCTCGGGTGGCGCGTGCCCACGAGGGCGATGCATGGGGAGGAGATGGCCGATGGGTCACCCTCCAGGTAAAGGGCTCCCGGGCCGGCGTAAATCGTCTGCAGGATCTCGGGGAAAGCCGCCTCGTCCCGGGTGAGAATTCGGACCCCGCCGGCCTCCCGCCGCAGTCGGGCCGCCATATCGCCCGGCGCTTCCCGCTCCAGCGCTTCGGCGGCCTTCCGGCCGGCGAGGCGGGCAAAATCCGGCCCTGGCGCGGCGAGGGCCTCCTGGGGGCCGCCAAAGGCCTCCAGAAGGCGGTGGAGGCGCTCCGGCGTCATGTTGGGAAGCATCTGGAGGACGAGCCAGGCGTCCGGCAGGGAACAGGCTCGTCCATCCAGGGAGCGGCGGATTCCGGTGATTAGGCCTTCCATTCGTTCCTCAAATTATGAAACATGCCCATCCCCCGGGCACCCGTTCCTTACCACGGAGGGAGCGGCCCATGTCAAGGCACGGGTTTTCAATGGCTGGCGAAAAGCAGGCTTTCGCTCTTTCGTCGCCGATTTCCGTGGGTGCATTCGAGGCGGGAAGTTACCGCTGCACGTTGTTGCCCGACTGATGGAGGGTGCGGAGCTGGCCCTTCGCCTTTTCGGTGAGGGAATGGCGGGGGAAGCGCTCGATCAGCTTCTCGAACTCCAGGGCGGCTTGTCGCGGGTTGTTCATGCGGAGATGGGTCAAGCCGCTCATGTAGAGCGCATCCGGGACCTTCCGGCTGGAGGGGTGCTGCCGGAGGACCTTCTCGAAGGCTTCGAGGGCCGGGGCGTACTCCTTCAGGTCGTAATGGCTCTCCCCCAGCCAATACTGTGCATTGGCCGCCAGGACGCTCCGGGGATGGCGAGCGAGGAACTCGCGGAAGAGAACGACCGCCTCACGGCTCTTTTTCTCCCGCACCGCCCGGTACGCCGTGTTGTAGGCGTTCTCGGGCGAGAGATTCGCCAGGCGGGCGGCCGAAGGAGAGGAAGCCCCGGCGCCCGGGCCGGAGGGGCGTGAGGGAGCGGAGAGAGCCGGGGGAGCCGGCTTGCTCGCCATCACTTCGCGCCGCAGCCGTTCGATTTGCTCCTCGAGACGGCCCTGCTGCCCCTGGAGCTCGCGGACCACCGTCCCGAGGGTCTTCATCTGCTCGGCGAGCTGGGACGTCTGGACCTCGAGCCGGGCGCTGCGCTCCTGCGCGGCCACGACCTGGCGCTGGAGGAGGGCCGGATTCACGTCGGCCGCGGCCGGCGCGGCCGCGTCCGGCCCCGCCTGCGGGAAGGCGGAGCAGCCGGCGGCGGCGCCCAGCAGAAGGAGGATGGGGAGGAACCGGCGCATGAAGCCTCTCCTTGCCTGTGGTGGGCAGAGCCTACGGGCGCGGGGCGGGGGTGTCAACCGGATGCTTAGACGGGGATGACCTCGAAGCCTTCCAGGTGCAGCTCGGGGTCGGCCTTGATGACGAGCTGGACGCCGAGACGCCTCTCCACCTCCTCGACGTGCCGCCGCTCGTCCTCGAGAAGGCGGCTGCCCACGTCCGGATGGACGTTGAGCAGGAACTTGCGGCTCTTGCGGTGGGCGTGGCGGGCCCGGCTGACTTCGCGCAGGGCCTCGTAGCCGACGGAGGCCGGCGACTTCACCCGCCCGCGGCCCTCGCAGTAGGGGCAGGGGGCGCAAAGGATGCGCTGAAGGCTGTCCCGCACCCGCTTGCGCGTCATCTCGACGAGGCCGAGGTCGCTGATTTTGAGGATGTTCGTGCGCGAGCGGTCCTTCCGGAGCTCCTCCTTGAAAGCGTTGTAGACCTTCTCCTTGCTCTCCTCGCGTTCCATGTCGATGAAGTCGACGATGATGATTCCGCCCAGGTTCCGCAGCCGGAGCTGGGTGACGACCTCGCGGACGGCCTCGAGGTTGGTCTGAAGGATGGTCTCCTCGGGGTTCCGCTTGCCCACGAAGCGCCCCGTGTTCACGTCGATGGTGGTGAGAGCCTCCGTCTGATCGATGACGATGTAGCCCCCGCTGCGCAGCCACACCCGCTGACCCAGGGCCCGCTCGATTTCGAGCTCGATGCCGTAGTGGTCGAACACGGGCTCCTCCTCCTGGTAGTGGTGGAGGCGGGGAAGCAGGTGGGGAGAGTAGCTCTCGAGGAAGGAACGGCAGTTGGCGTGTTCTTGCTCGTCGTCGATCACCATGCGCTCGACGGATGAGTTGAACAGATCCCGGACGGTGCGCTGGATGAGGTTGAGGTTGTAGTGGAGGAGGGAGGGTGCTTCCGCCTGCTCGTTGCGGGCCAGGATGTCGTCCCATAAGGCGTGGAGGAAGCCGATGTTCGCCTCGATGTCCTCGGCGGGCATGCCCTCGCTCGCGGTGCGGACGATGTAGCCCGCGCCCGGCTGGCGGTTCTTGCGCACGAGCTTCCGCAGGCGGCGCCGCTCGTTCTCGTCCTCGATGCGCCGGCTGATCCCGATCTGGTTGATGGTCGGCATGTAGACGACGTAGCGGCCGGGCAGGGTGATGTAGCTCGTCAGGCGGGAGCCCTTGGTGCCGAGGGGCTCCTTGCTGACCTGCACGATGACCTCCTGGTTCTCCTTGAGGAGGTCCTGGATGGTCTGGGTCTTCTCCCCCCGCCGGCGGCGCCCCCCGCGGCCGCGGGGGCGGGCCTCGTCCTCTCCCTCGGATTCGAAGTCCAGGTCCTCGTCGTCCTCGTCCTCGACTTCCTCGGCCGCGAGCTTCCGGTAGTTCTCGATGGACTCGATGGTGTCCACGTCGCTGACGTACAGGAAGCCGGCCTTGTCCAGGCCGATGTCGACGAAGGCGGCCTGCATGCCCGGCAGGACCTTCGTCACCCTGCCCTTGTAGATGTTGCCGACGGTTCCCTTCTCGCTCTCGCGCTCGACATAGAGTTCGGTGGCGACGCCGTTCTCGAGCAGCGCCACGCGGGTCTGGAAGGGCTCGGCGTTGACGATGATTTCAGAGGGCATGGGCGACCGGACGGGGATTCTCCGCCTTCCACCGGACGGCGGCTTTGCGCACCTGGGCCCGCAGGCATTCCTCCGGAGAGAGGCCCAGGCAACGGGAGAGAAGCTCGGGGATCTTCGGGGCGGCGCCCTCGCCGTTCCGGAGGGTGAGGACGAGGCGCGGCCGCGGACCGGGCGTGACGGAGAAACGGGCGATGGCGGGCCGGGCATCGAAGCGGACGGTCCGGCCCTTCCGCTCCCGCTCCAGCATGATCGAGGGCGAGGCCAGCGCCTGCCCGACGGCCCGCTCCAGGCGGGCGCGGTCCGGCCGGGCCTCCGGAGGCAGGCTGATCTCGTAGATCGAGGCCTGGACGGCGTTCGCGGCGGACGGTTCCCCGCCCGCCAGCTCCCAGCCCGCCCTGGGCTTCAGGCCCTCCGGCAGGGCGATCTTGAGCCGCCGGAACACCTCGCCCAGGCGCAGGGGGCCCGCGAGCTCGAGGAGGGGGATATCCACCACCTCGGCCCGGCTCTCCACCCCGACCGGCAGAGGGGGCGAGAACACAATCTTGGGATGGGGGTTGAAGCCCCGGGTGTGCTCCATGCGGTAGCCCGCCCGCTGGACGGCGCGGTTGAAGGCGCGGAGCACCTCGAGATGGCTGAGGAAGCGCAGGTCGCCCCGCTTCTCATAGATGAAGCGGAACCGCCGGACCGGCACGTTCGGCTGCTCGGCGGCGAGGCCGGGGTTGTCCTCCCCGGCGCCCTCGAAGCCGAGGGGCACGGGGCCGTCCTCCCGGGGGGAGCGGCGGGGTGCCCGGCGCTTTTTGGCCTGCTTGGCCAGGGAGAGTTCGGCCGGCTCGATGGGAGCCGAGTCCACGCCCGGCGGCAGATCGGCCGCGCGGGGGGGCTCATCGGGAGTGGAAGCGGGGGGGCGGCCGTTCGCCGCCGCACCCGCGGAAACGAGGGGCAGCCGCCGCTCGGGGGGCGGAAGGGGCTTCTCGTAGTGGTACTTGATGCCCTTGTACTTATCGAGGATGCCGCACTGGCCGCACGATTCGTAGCGGCAGTCGCCGATGGTCACCTCGCGCTGCGCCCGCCGCCAGTCGGCGAGCAGGTACTCCTTCGTCACGCCGCAGTCGAGGTGGTCCCAAGGGAGGGGCTCCTCCGCCGGGATCCGCCGGTAGGCGTACCACTCCGGGTCGAGCCCGTGGGCGGCGAAGGCGGCCGTCCACTTGCCGATGTCGAAGAATTCCTTCCAGCCGTCGAACTTGCAGCCCAGGTCCACGGCCGTCTCGATGACGTCCGCCAGCCGCCGGTCGCCCTTCGAGAGGACGGCCTCGAGGAAGCTGTGGGCGGGCTCGGACCAGTGGAGCTTGATGCGCCGGTCGGGCACGTTCCGCTTGATGAAGTCGAGCTTCGCCTTGATCTCCTCCCGGCGGTCCTGGGGGAACCACTGGAAGGGGGTGTGGGGCTTGGGCACGAAGGTGGAGAGGCTCGCGTTGATGAAGCGGAAGCGCTCCCCGGTCTCCCGCGAGCGCATCCGGCCGCAGGCCATGAGCATGTCGCACATCTCGCGGAGGTCCTCGAAGCTCTCGGTGGGCAGGCCCAGCATGAAGTAGAACTTCACGCCCGGCCAGCCGGCGTCGAGGATGTCCTGGAGGTTGCGCCGGAGGTCCGCCTCGGTGAGCACTTTGTTGATGACGTTCCGCAGCCGCTCGCTCCCCGCCTCGGGGACGAGGGTGAAGCCCGTCCGGCGCACCCGGGCGATCTGGGCGAGAAGGTCGGGGCTCATCGCCCCCACCCGGAGCGAGGGCAGGGAGATGGAGGTCTGCAGCGGGGCCAGGCGCTCCATCAGGCGGGGCACGAGGCCCTTGAGGGGCTGGTAGTCGGCGATGCAGAGGGAGGAGAGGCTGAGCTCCTCGTAGCCGGTGCTGCGCAGCGACGCCTCGGCCAGCTCCATGACCTGGAGCGGGTCGCGGTCCCGGACGGGACGGTAGACCATGCCCGCGTGGCAGAAGCGGCAGCCCCGGGTGCACCCGCGCTGCACCTCGAGGGTCACGCGGTCGTGCACCACCTGGGTGTAGGGGACGATGGGGGCCGTCGGGTGGGGGGAGCGGTTGAGGTCCTCCAGGCGGCGGGCCAGGACCGGCCGGCGGTGGCCGCTCGCGTGGCGGAAGCCCCGGACGCTCCCGGAAGGCTCGTGTTCCACGATGTAGCGTCCGGGGATGTAGATGCCGGGCAGGCGCTCGATTCGGTCGAGCAGGGCCTCGCGGTTCTCCCCGGAGCGGCGCCACGCCTCGTGCGCCTCCACGATCTCAGGGAATATCTCCTCCCCGTCTCCCAGCGCGACGGCGTCGAAGAAAGGCGCCACCGGCTCCACGTTGAAGACGACCGGCCCGCCCGCCACGACGAGGGGGTCCTCGCGGCGGCGCTGGGAGGCGCGCCGGGGGATGCCGGCCAGGTCGAGGAGGAGGACGACGTTGCTGGCCGCCAGCTCGTAGAGGAGGGAGACCCCGAGGATGTGGAACTCCCGCACCGGGGTGCGGCTTTCCAGGGAGGCGAGCGGTGCGCCCTTCTCCCGGAGAATGCGCTCGAAGTCGCTCCAGGGGAGGAAGACGCGCTCGGCGGCCGTGTCCTCGCGGGCGTTCAGCAGGTGATAGAGGATGCGGATGCCGTTGTGGGACATCCCCACTTCGTAGGTGTCGGGGAAGGCCAGGGCGACGCGGTTCCGCACCCGGGCGAGGTCCTTGCGGACGGCGTTGACCTCGTTCCCGAGGTAGCGGGAAGGCTTCTGGACGAAGGGAAAAACGTCCCTCGCATAGTCGAGCGGCATGGGTTGTACCTGCAATTTTCATCCTTCCCGGAAGAGCCGGAAAGGGAATTTACGCAGAGAGGGCGTCCCGCGGGGGCCGGCCCGGCCCGTGCAACGAGCGGGATCGCTGGAAACATGGTGAAGGATTCGGGACCAATTTTCAACCGGCGCAAAATCAGGGCGAAATTGCCCTTGATTTGCGGGAGCCGCGTCAGAAGCTGTTGAAGCCCTTGCGGCGCATTCTCACGTTGATGACCAGGGCCACGGCGATGAAGGAGGTGAGCGACGCGCTCCCGCCGTAGCTCACCAGGGGGAGGGGAATCCCGACGATGGGGATGAGGCCGAGGGTCATGCCGATGTTGAAGGCCGAATAGAAGAAGAAGGAGGTGGCCACCCCGGTGGCGATGAGGGCGCCTTCCTTGTCCCCGGCGTTGAGGGCGGCCAGCATGCAGCGGTGGATGAAGACGAGGAAGACCACGAGGAGGAAGATGCCCCCCACGAAGCCCAGCTCCTCGCTCAGGACCGAAAAGATGAAGTCGGTATGCTTCTCGGGAAGGAAATGGAGGCGGCTCTGGGTGCCCTGTAGGAGGCCTTTCCCCCAGAACTCGCCGCTCCCGATGGCGATCTTGCTCTGCAGGCTCTGGTAGCCCGTGCCGAGAGGGTCGGCCTCCGGGTTGAACAGGGTGAGGATGCGGTTCCGCTGGTACTCCTTCAGGAAGAACCAGCCGACCGGAGCCATGACGACCGCGCCGGCCCCCAGGATGTACAGGATGCGGCGCTCCACTCCCACCATCAGGGCCAGGACGGCGGCCGTCATGAAGACGGTGAAGGCGGTCCCGAGATCCGGCTGCTTGGCGATCAGGACGACGGGGATCATCACCAGGATGAACGGGTAGATCAGCTCGCCGAGGCGGAGGGGCTCGCTGCTGTCGCGGGCCCCGAAGATGCGCGCGAGGATGATGATGACGGCCAGGCGCGCCACCTCGGACGGCTGCAGCCGCATCGGCCCGAACACGAGCCACCGCTTGGCCCCGTACACCACGCGGCCGGCGAACAGGACCATGACCAGGAGGACGATGACCAGGCCGTAGAAGAAGTAGGCCATCCGCGTGAAATGATGGTAGTCGAAGAGGAGGACGAACGACAGCACCAGGAGGCCGATCGTGGACCAGAGGGCCTGCTTCCAATGGAGCCCGTTGGCCAGGAGGTCCTGGTTCGAATGGATCGCGCTGTAGATCATGAGCACGCCGATGCCCGACAGGGAAACGGTCGCGCCCACCAGCAGCCAGTCGACCTGGCCGAGGGCCCGCCGGAAGGGGGAGAGGGTCTTGAGGATGGGCGCGCTAGTCCTCAAGGAGGTTCGCCTCCTCCGGAATGGGCACGATGGCGGCAGGACGGGGCACGCCGGCCCTGGGCGCTGCGGCCACCGCCTGGGGCGGCTTCACCGGGACGCCGAGATAGAACGCGATGAGGTCCCGGGCGAGGGGAGCGAAGGAGGAACCCGCCTTGCCGGCGTGCTCGCCCAGGATGGCGATGGCGATTCGGGGCTCATCGTAGGGCGCGAAGGCCACGAACCAGCCGTGGTCGCGGTAGGGCCGGGGGAGGTCCTCGGGCTTCGCCTTCCGCCCCGTCAGGTTCAGGCGCACGGCCTGGGCCGTCCCCGTCTTCCCGGACACGACGACTTCGGCGAGGGCGGCCCGCTTGGCGGTGCCGCGGGGGCCGTTCACCACCTCGCGGAGGCCCTCCCGGACGGTGTCGAAGATCTCCTTCGGGATGGGGATCTTGTGGATCGCCTCGGGCCGGTGGCGGTACAGGACCTCCCCCTGGGGCGAGGTCACCTCCCGGACGACGAAGGGCTTCCACAAGGTCCCGCCGTTGGCGACGGCGGCCATCATGTTCGCGGCCTGCATGGGGGTGATCAGGTTGAAGCCCTGGCCGATGGAGACGCTGATCGTCTCGCCCGGGTACCACCTCTCGTTGAAGCGCTTGCGCTTCCAGGCGTCCGAGGGGACGAGGCCGCCCTTCTCCCCGGGGTCGTACCCGGTGGCCTCCCCCAGCCCGAAGAGATGGGAGTAGTAGGCGATCCGCTCGATGCCCAGCTTGTTGCCGACGGTGTAGTAGTAGACGTCGCAGCTCTGGGCCAGGGACTGGATAAGGTCGATGGGCCCGTGGCCCCCTTGCTTCCAGTCGGCGAAGACGCGGCGGCCGAACGGGAAGGAGCCGTTGCAGTAGACCTTGTCGTCCGGGCGCATCACCTTCTCGTTCAGGGTGGCGAAGGCCATGACGATCTTGAAGATGGAACCGGGCGGGTACTGCCCGCGGAGGGCGCGGTTCTCGAGCGGCTTCAAGGGGTCGCTCGTGAGCCGCCGCCAGGACTTGCCCCTGAGCCCGCCGGCGAACTGGTTCGGGTCGATGGCCGGGTTGCTCACCAGGGCGAGGATGGCGCCGTCTCTGGGATCGAGGATGATGATGCTGCCCTCGAAGTCCCGGAAGAGCTCCTCGGCCTTGGCCTGAAGGGCGTAGTCGATGGTGAGGTGCAGGTTGTTTCCCGGCTTCTCGACGAAGGGCACCACCACCCGAAGCTCGCGGCCGTAGGCGTCCACCTCGACCTGCTTGAAACCGGTCTCCCCGCGCAGGTAACGCTCGAAGGCACGCTCCACGCCGTACTTGCCCAGGAGGTCCCCCTGGCGGTAGTTGAACTCCGTCAGCTCCTGAAGCTGCTGGCCGTCCACCTCGCCGAGGTAGCCCAGCACGTGCCCGCCGCGCTCCTCGGTCCGGTAGTTCCGCAGCGGCGCCACCTGGGTGAAGACGCCCGGGAAGTCCGGCCGGTGCTCCTCGAAGAAGGCCATCGTCTTCCGGTCCACGTCGGCCTTGATGAGGAAGGGCCGGAAGGGGTTGGCCCGCCGCACCTTCTCGCGGAGCTCGTCATAGGGCTGGTCGGTCATCCGGGCGAGGTGGCGGACGGCCTCGTTCAGGTCCGGGGAGTTCTCCTTGACCAGGTAGAGGTTGAACGAGGCCCGGTTGTCGGCGAGGAGGCGCCCGCCGTGGTCGTAGATGAGGCCCCGCGGGCTCCGCACCACGCGGTAGGCGATGCGGTTGTTCTCCGAGAGGGCGCGGAACTTGTCGCCCTGCAGCACCTGAAGGTGCCAGAGCTGCACGAAGAGCACCATCATGCACAGGCTGAAAGCGAACGCCAGCCACTGCATCCGCCGCCGCATCTTGTCGGGTGTCTCCCCCCCCATCCGGCTCCTGAACATGGCTCAGGATTTCTCCGGATAGGGCGATCCCGCGGCGGCGGGGGCGATGCGTTCCTCCGCGCCCACCAGGAGCCCGATGAGCAGGGGCGCGAGGAATGTGTTCAGGAGGGTCGTCTTTCCCGCCTCCACCCAATAATAGGAGGTCACGGGCACGTCCGGCAGGAAAATGAACAGAAGGAAGACCAGGAGGGCCGCGTTGAAGGCCGACGCGATGGCGACCAGGATAGCGTGGAACAGCGCCTCCCGGCCGGTGACGTTGCGCCTGATGCACCCGGTTGCGTGGCCGATGAGTCCCTTGGAGAGGGCGTTGGCACCCAGGAGGCCGCCCGAAAGCACGTCCTGCAGGAGCCCCAGGATGAACCCCCCGATGAGGCCGCTTTCCTTGCCCCGCTGCAGCCCGAGGTAGACCACGATGAGCGCCATCGGGTCCGGCCGGGCGCCGAGCCAGGCATTGAAGTATTCGGAGACGGCCGCCTGGACCACGATGGATGCCATCCCGAGCAGGAAGTAGAAGAGGGCGAAGATCATGGCCGGCCGTTCTCCTGCGCCGGAGTCATCATGATCAGCACTTCTTCCAGGCTGTTGAAGTTTACGGCGGACCGCGCCTCCACATGGCGGAAGAGCCGCTCGCCCTTGGGTCCCACCTTGGTGACCCAGGCGACGGGCAGGCCCTTGGGAAACACTCCGCCCAGCCCCGAGGCGATCAGAAGGTCCCCTTCCTGCACGTCGCTGTCCGTGGCCAGGTAGCGGACCTCTCCCTTGTCGGCCGGGCCCATCGAGAAGATTCCCTGCGCCCGGGTCCGCTGGACGATCACGTCCACCGCGCTGCGCGAGTCAGTGAGGAGCAGCACGCGGCTCGTGGTGTGGCCCGCGCGCGATATCCGGCCCACCACGCCGGACGGATTGACGACCGGCATGCCGCGCCGCACCCCGTGGGCGGTCCCAAGATCCACCAGGAGGGTCTGGCCGAACGGGCTGACGTCCCGTCCCAGGATGTGTGCCAGGCGGACGGGGGCGGGGAGCCCCCGGCTCGCGGTCAGGAAGCCCTCGAGACGCTGAACCTTCGCCTCGAGCTCCCGGAGCTGAAACGAGACGCCGCGCATGGCCGAGAGCTGCTTCTTGAGGACGATGTTCTCCTCCCGCAGGTCGCGAAAGAGGAGATATTGGCGGCCCAGGTCGCGCGTCCAGCGCTTGGGGGCGGCGGCCGCCTCGAGAAGGGGGCCCGTCAGGGAGAGGATGCCCCGCTCGATGAGGTTGACGCCCCCCTGGCGGCGCACACTGAGGGTCATCAGCGTGAAGCAGACGAGAAAGAGCGCCGTGAGCAAAGTGGCGCTGCGGCGTTCATGGATTAGCTGAAACATCCCTCGCTGCGCGTTCCCCGCCGGCGGAGCGGGTGGACCCCCGCCCGGCGCATTCGGAAAGCGGCCGGCCCGAGACCCTAGACCGCCAGCTTCGCCAGCAGGTCCAGCTCGTCCAGCACCTTCCCGGTGCCCATGACAACAGCCGAGAGAGGATCCTCGGCGACGGTGACGGGAAGCCCGGTCTCCTCCCGGAGGAGCACATCGAGGCCCCGGAGAAGGCTTCCTCCTCCTGCAAGAACGATGCCCCGATCCACGATGTCCGCGGCAAGCTCGGGAGGTGTGCTTTCCAGCGCGCTTCGCACGGCCTCGACGATGGCATTGACCGGCTCTGAGAGTGACTCGCGCACTTCCTCGTCGCTGACCACGATCGTCTTCGGGATGGCCGCCACCAGGTCCCGGCCCTTGATCTCGACGGTGCGCCGCTCGCCGACCGGGTAGGCGGAGCCGATTTCGATCTTGATTTGCTCGGCCGTCCGCTCGCCGATGAGGAGGTTATAATTTCTCTTGATGTAGCTGATGATGGCCTCGTCCATCTCATCGCCGCCGACGCGGACCGACTGCGAATACACGATGCCCGCCAGGGAAATGACGGCCACCTCGGTCGTTCCGCCGCCGATGTCCACGATCATGCTTCCGCCCGGCTCCTCGATGGGGAGCCCCACGCCGATCGCCGCGGCCATGGGCTCCTCGATCAGGTAAACCTCGCGGGCGCCAGCGCTCTCGGCGCTGTCCCGGACCGCGCGCTTCTCCACTTGGGTGATGCCGGAGGGGACGCTGATGACCATCCGCGGGCGGACCAGCGTCTTGCGGTTGTGCACTTTTTGCGTGAAGTAGCGCAGCATCGCCTCGGTGATGTCGAAATTGGCGATGACGCCGTCCTTCATCGGCCGGATGGCGATGATGTTGCCGGGGGTCCGCCCGAGCATCGCCTTGGCTTCGCTTCCCACCGCGAGCACCTGCTTGGTGTCCTTGTGAACGGTGACGACCGAGGGCTCGCGCAGGACGATTCCCTTGCCCTTCACATAGACCAGCGTGTTTGCCGTTCCGAGATCGATAGCCAGGTCGTTCGAGAAAAGGCCCAAGATGGGGTTGAGCATGTTGCGTACGGCTCCGGGGGGCGGACGGAGGGCGTGAGTCCTCAGTCGGGGAAAAAAGAGCAACCAGGGGGTTGTAGCACTCAGGGGGGCAAAAATCAACTAAAACCAATATTTTTGGGGTCCACGCGGGGGGCCGCTGGACCCGGAGCGGGGGTGGGTTCCTCCCCGGGTCTCCCGGTTGCGGCGAAGGGGGAGGTGGGATATGGTCCCCGTCTTGCCGCCGGGAGGGGCCGATCCTCCTGCTCGTGGGACCATCGGGGGAAAGCGCCGGTATGCTGCGGTTTTTCAGGGAACGGGGAAATAGCTGGATTCTGAAGGGTTTGCTTGGCTTGGTGGCCGTCACCTTCGTTTCGTGGGGCGGCTTCGCCATGATGGACAGTCGGGCCGTCGAGGGTGGGAAGGTCGCCGCCTGGGTGAACGATATCCCCATCACCGTCCAGGAATATGAGCGGATCTATTTCCAGCAGGTCGAGGCCTTGCGGCGCCAGCTCGGCCCGCAGTTCAAGGACGAGCTGATCCAGCAGCTCGGCGTCCGCCAGCAGGTGCTGGCCAGCCTGGTTTCCGAGAAGCTCCAGCTCCAGGAGGCCCAGCGCCTCGGCATCCAGGTGAGCGATGCCGAGGTGGCCCTCCGCATCCAGGAGGTGGAGGCCTTCCACCGCGGGGGGCGGTTCGACCCCGCGATCTACCGCCAGGTGCTCGAGCAGAACCGCCTGACCCCCCGGCAGTTCGAGGAGGCCCAGCGCAGCGATATCGCCACCGAACGGCTGCGCCGCTACATCGGCATGGCCGCCTCCGTGAGCGAGGTCGATGTCACCGAGGCCTACCGGCTGCTCAACGAGCGCATCAAGGTGGCGGCCCTGACCGTCTCGCCCAGCGAGTTCGAGAAGGAGGCCGCCGCCCAGGCCAAGGAGAAGGACCTCCGGGAGCACTACGAGAAGAACAAGGAGCAGTTCCGCGTCGGCCCCCAGCGGAAGGCGCAGTGGTGGTACCTGTCCTATCAGGCCATGCTTCCCCGCGTCACCGTCGCGGAGCCGGAGCTGAAGGCGCGCTACGAGCAGATTCGTTCGCGGTTCGCGGTGGAGGAGCAGGTGACCCTCAGCCAGATATTCCTCAAGCTCGATCCGAACGCCAAGGCGGAGGAGGCCGAGGCGGCGAAGAAGAAGCTCGAGGCGCTCCGGGATCAAGCCCGCAAGGGCGCTGATTTCGGCGCCCTCGCCAAGGCCAACTCGAACGATCCCTCCGCCGCCAAGGGCGGCGACATGGGCTCCTTCAAGCGGGGCGAGATGGTCCCCGAGCTCGAGAAGGTGGCCTTCTCCCTCAAGAAGGGAGAAGTGGGCGGCCCGGCGCGGACTTCTTTCGGCTACCACCTCCTGCTCGTCCGGGACCGGCAGGAAGCGCGCCAGCGCCCGTTCGAAGAGGCGCGGGCCGAGGTGGAGAAGGACCTTCGCCAGATCAAGGCCAAGGGCGCGGCGCGCGAGGCCCTGCGTTCGGTGCGTTACGCCATCGAGGACAAGAAGCCGGCCCCCGCCGTCCAGGGCCTCAGCGCGGGGGAGACCGGCTTCTTCGAGCAGGCGTCTCCTCCCGCCTCCGTCCCCCAGAAGGAGGAGCTGGCCGAGCTCGTGTTCCGCCTCGGGAAGAAAGACGCCCTTTCCCCGGAAGCGGAAGGGGAGAAGGGCGTGATCTTCGCCCGCCTGGTGGACCTGCGGGACGCCCACGTCCCCGCCTTCGAGACGGTCGCCGATCAGGTGCGGAAGAAGTGGGTGGAGGAGAAGGCCGTCCAGCTCGCGCGCGCGAAGGCCGAGGCCTGGACGAAGGAGATCAAGGAGGGCAAGCGGACCCTCGAGAGCTTGTCCAAGGAGATGAAGGTCAAGCTCATCGCCCCCGGCCCATTCTCCCGCCGCGACGTCCCCAGCGAGCTGAACGCGGGACCAGATGCCCTCCGGGCGGTCTTCCGGATGCGCAAGGGAGAGGTGGAGCGGATATTGGCGGGGAAGAACGTCCTGCTGGTCCAGTGCCTGGAGGCCCCCGCCGCCGACATGGCGAAACTGGCCGAGGAGAAGAAATCGCTGCGCGAGCGCCTGCTGGCCGACCGGCAGCGCCTGCTCTTCCTGCGGCACCTGGAGGGGCTGCGCCAGTCGGCAAAGGTCCGGCTGGAGAGGGGCTTCTCGCTTTAGCGGGGGCTCTTCGCGGTCAGCGCCAGAAATCCTCGCGGTCCTCGGGCCGCACCTCGTGCTTCTCCTGGATCCGCTTGTCGAACTCCTTGGCGGCTTCCTTCCGCCGGGCCTCCTGCTGGGCCATGAGCTCCTTGAGGCCCGGCGATTTTTTCTTGGCGGCGTCCCCGAACGGATCCTTCACCTGGTGGCGGGCGATGGAGACGAGCTCCCCGCGGATCTCGATCTTGATCTGGTTCCCCGGGGCCACCCCGAGCGCTTTCATCACGTCCTTCGGCAGGTGGATGCGGCCTCCCTCGCCCACTTCGATCACATGAATGGGCTGCTCGTTCATCGTTGCGGCTCCTCTGCTGGCGGAAAGCCCTCCCGCCGTCAGCCCCACGTGAGGAGGTGCATGCCCAAGGGCTGGGGAAGATCCGGGTTGTTGGGCATCACCCGCACCGCGATCCCGCGCGACCCGGCGATCTCGCAAGCGAGCTCCCCCTGGAACCGGTAGAACCCGTTCCCCATCTCCTCCGCGACCGCCATGGGAAGCGTCTGCCCCTCCGTGATCTTGTGCGCCGGGTCGATGGGCCCGTGGTAGACCTCCACGCGGACGTCCGAGGGGCCCAGGGGGCCGAGCTCCACGTCCGCCGTCACGCGGATGGACGTTCCCACCGACACCACGCCGTTGCGGTCCACCGAGATGTCGCGGATTTGCACCTTCGGCCACGCCTCGCGGACTTTGCCCTTCCAGGCGGCGAGGGAGCGGGCCGGCTTCATGCTGTCGCTGATGAGATAGGAGCGGTGCCGGGCGAGCGGCAGGTAGAAGCGCTCGGCGTATTCGCGCACCATGCGGTTCGTGTTGAACACCGGCGCGAGGGACTTCAGGGAGTTCCGCATCATCTCCACCCACCCGCGCGGGATGCCGTCCGTCGAGCGGTCGTAGAACAGCGGCACGATCTCCTGCTCCAGCCGGTCGAACAGGCTGTCGCATTCCACCTTGTCCTGGTAGCCCGAGTCCTGGTACTCCTCCCCCGCGCCGATGGACCAGCCGAGGTCGCTTCGGTAGCCCTCCGCCCACCAGCCGTCCAGGATGCTCAGGTTGAGCGCGGCGTTGGCGGCCACCTTCATGCCGCTGGTGCCGCTGGCCTCCTGGGGCCGGCGCGGGTTGTTGAGCCACAGGTCCACGCCCTGAACGAGGTGGCGCGCGACGTCGATGTCGTAGTCCTCGAGAAAGACCACGCGCCTGCGGACGGCGGGCTGGCGGGCGAAGTTGATGAGGTCGCGGATGAAGGACTTCCCCTCGTGATCGCGGGGGTGGGCTTTCCCGGCGAAGATGATCTGGAGAGGCCGCTCCTTGTTCGTGAGAAGGGCGATCAGGCGGTCGGGCTGCTGGAGGAGCAGGGTCGCGCGCTTATAGGTCGCGAAGCGCCGCGCGAAGCCGATGGTGAGTGTGCCCGGCTCGAGGATCTCTGTGGCCAGATCGAGATGACTGCGGGAGAGGCCCCGATTCTGCCAGCGTTGCCGCAGATGGCTGCGGCAGAAGCTGACGAGGCTCTCCCGGGCCCGCTCCTGCACGAGCCAGAGCTCGGTCGCGGGGATGCGGTCCACGCGCTCCCACGTCTCCGGCTGGTCGGGATCGTTCGTCCACCGGGGGCCGAGGTAGCGGCTGAGGAGGTTCTTCACCTCGGCCGAGACCCAGGATGGCAGGTGCACGCCGTTGGTGATGGATGAAATGGGCACCTCGCTCAGCGGGAGGTTCGGCCACAGGCCGTTCCACATCTTCCGCGAAACCTCGCCGTGCAGGCGGCTGACGCCGTTCGCGCCCGCCGAGAGCCGCAGGGCGAGGACCGCGACGTTGAAGGGCTCGTCCTGGTTGGCCGGGTTCGGCCGCCCGAAGCCCATGAACTCCTCCCAGCTGATCTGCATGGAGGCCGCATAGGGGCGGAAGTATTTCTCCATCAGCCCGGGGGGGAAGATGTCGATCCCGGCCGGGACGGGCGTGTGCGTGGTGAAGACGTTGCCGGCCGAGGTCATCTCCCGCGCGGTGCGGAAGTCGATGTTGTACTTCTCCATCGCCAGCCGGATGCGCTCCAGCGAGAGGAAGGCCGAGTGGCCCTCGTTCATGTGGCAGACGACGGGCGGGAGGTTCAGCTTGTGGAGCATCCGCACCCCGCCGACCCCGAGCAGAATCTCCTGGCGGATGCGTGTCTCCATGTCCCCCCCGTAGAGCGCCAGCGTGACCTCGCGGTGAGGAGGAGCGTTCTCGGGAAGGTTGGCGTCCATGAGAAAAATGGGGACCCGCCCCACCTGCACGCGCCAGATCTGCGCCTTGAGGAGGCCGTCGGAGAACTGCACCTCGACCGTGACGGGGTTGCCCTGCTCGTCGCGCACCAGCCGCAGGCACATGTTGTGGAAGTCGTTGTCCGGGTAGCGCTCCTGCTGCCAGCCGTCGGCGCTCAGGTACTGCCGGAAGTATCCCTGCTGGTACAGCAGCCCCACGCCCACCAGCGGGAGGCCCAGGTCGCTCGCCGATTTCATGTGATCGCCGGCGAGGATGCCGAGGCCGCCCGAATAGTTCGGGATGGACTCGGTCAGGCCGAACTCCATGCTGAAGTAGGCGATGCGCAAGTCGGGGATGCCTGCCTCGCCGAACTTCTTCTGGTACCAGCGGGGCTCGGTCATGTAGGTCCGGAGCTCCTGCAGCACGCTCTGGAGCTCGCTCAGAATCCCCTCGTCTTGAGCCGCCTCGTCGAGGGTCTTCTGGGAGAGGCGGCCGAGCATCCGCACCGGGTTGTGGTGGGTCGCCTCCCATTCGTCCCCGCCGATCTGGGCGAAGAGGGCGCGGGCCCGCGGGTTCCAGTCGAAGGCGATGTTGTAGGCGATCTCCTCGAGGTCCTTGAGCTGGGGAGGCAGGGTCGGAATCACCTGGAACGGAATGACTGTGTTCATGGGCCTTCCGTCTTGGTTAGAGGGTGCCGCCGGGGGAGGTCGCCCGGCCGGCCTGGGACTGTGAATCGCCGCCTGCGAGGCCGTAGGCGCCCTTTTCACGGAGCGCGACGTTGGGTCCCGGCGGCGAGTAGATGACGACGTACTTGAGGGGCTTGCCCGGCCCGCTGCGGATCTGATGCATGGCCCCAGGCGGGACGAATATCGCGTCTCCTTCCTCGAATGGCACATTTTCCCCGTCGATGGCGACGGAGCCCGACCCGCTCAGGATGTAGAAAGCGTGCTCTTCCTTGTCGTGCTTATGGGCCGTGGAGCTCAGGCCCGGACCGAACTCGTTGAACAGGAGGGCGAAGTTGCGGGCGCCGACGGTCTGATCGTCCAGCAGGATGCGGAAGAGGCTGTGCCCTCCCGATACCGGCAGGGGCCCGGAGGCGGCCTCGCCGGGACGGACGCGGTAGGCGGCTTTTTTCATGCGCTCATCCTCTGAACGGAGCGGTACATGTGATTCAAGGGGCCCCTCCCTTTCCCGAGGGGCAGGGCGCTCTCGATGGCCCCCTGGATGTATTCCTTGGCCGCCGCGGCCGCCTCCCGGACCGGCCGCCCGAGGGCGAGGCCGGCCGCGATGGCCGAGGAGAGGGTGCAGCCCGTCCCGTGGGTGTGCGGAGTGTCGACATGCCGGCCGCCGAGGACGGCGATCTCGCGCCCGTCGAACAGCACGTCCGCCGCTCCCCGGGTAATGTGGCCGCCCTTCACGAGCACATGGCGCGGGCCGAGGCGGTGGAGCGCCCGGGCCGCCTCCTTCATCTCCTCGATGCCGCCGATGGGCCCGCCGCCCAGGAGATCGCGGGCCTCCTCCGTGTTCGGCGTGAGCACCTCGGCCAGCGGGAGGAGCTCCCGGATGAGGGCCTCGCGCGCCTCCGGCGCGAGCAGGCGGTCCCCGCTCTTGGCCACCATCACCGGGTCCACGACCAGCCGCTCCAGCCGGTGCTCCCGGACCTTCCGGGCCACCACCTCGACGATTTCGGCCGTGGCCAGCATCCCCACCTTGGCGGCGGCCACCGGGAGATCGCCGCACACGGAGTCGAACTGCAGGGCGATGAAATCGGGAGGCACGCCGTGCACGCCCTGGACCCCCACGGTGTTCTGGGCCGTGAGGGCGGTGATGACGGAGGCGCCGTAGACGCCGAAGGCGCAGAAGGTCTTGAGGTCCGCCTGGACCCCCGCGCCCCCTCCCGAGTCGGAGCCGGCGATGGTCAGCGCGACGGGAGGCAGGTCAAAACCGGTTCGGAATGCCACGGATCGGTTTCCTTTCTCTCGCCAGGGGAAAACCGGCAGCGGGAAGGGAGCGCGATCTTCGGCCCGGATAAACCCGGCCCGAAGCCGCCTTCCATCCCCTCGCCACCGTGAATGTATCATCTCGGGAAAGAAGAATGAAATGGAGTTGTTTTTTGCGTCTTGGATCGGCTGGGCCGGGGCCATGCCGGGGGTGGGGCAAATTAGGGGCCGTTATCTTGACAATTTTATTCGGGAATTATATTCTTTGGCCGACGTATGGTAAGGGAAGGATGGAGGAAAGAAGGAATACAGCATGGCTTTGGGCACCCGAGGGCGGCCTTCCCAAATTCTCCGGGCTCATTCCGATATTTTGGGCCAGGTCGGGGGAACGCCCCTGGTCCGCCTGAGGCGCCTTCCGGACCCCAAGGGAGCGCGGGTCTACGCCAAGCTGGAGCAGTTCAACCCCGGCGGGAGCGTCAAGGACCGCATCGCGCTCAGCATGATTCTCGACGCCGAGCGGCGCGGCCTGCTCAAGCCCGGGGGCACCATCCTCGAGCCCACGAGCGGCAACACGGGCATTGGGTTGGCCATGGTGGGCGCCGTCCGGGGCTACCGCGTGATCATCGTCCTGAGCGAGAGCATGAGCCATGAGCGCCACTCGCTGCTCACGGGCTACGGCGCGCAGGTGGTCTTCAGCCCCGGCGAGGGGGGCATGATGGGCTCGGTGACCAAGGCCGAGGAGCTGCTCGCCGGGAATCCGGACTACTTCATGCCCCAGCAGTTCAACAACCCGGCCAATCCCGAGATCCACCGCCGCACCACCGCCCGCGAGATTCTCCGGGACATGGGCGCCCAGCGCGTGGACGCCTTGGTGGCGGGGGTCGGCACGGGGGGCACCATCACCGGGGTGGGCGAGGTGCTCAAGGCCAAGCGTCCGGCCACCCGCGTCGTGGCGGTCGAGCCGGCCGGCTGCGCCATCCTCTCGGGTGGCAAGCCCGGGCCGCACCAGATCCAGGGGATCGGGGCCGGCTTCGTCCCCCGCGTGCTGAACCGCGAGGTGATCGACCAGGTCGAGGTGGTCACGGACCAGGAGGCCTACGACCATTCCAAGGAGCTCGGCCGGGGGGAGGGGATCGCGGCGGGCATCTCGGCCGGGGCGGCCGTCTGCGCCGCGCTGCGGGTGGCGCGCGGGATGTCCCCCGAGGAGAACGTGGTCGTCGTCCTGCCCGACGGGGCGGAGCGGTATTTCAGCCTGGAGCCTTATTTCCGCTGATTGGCTTGTTCCATTCCAGCGCCAGCCGTCCGGGGGCCATCTCCCCGGCGCGGCCATCGAAAGGGAGAGCACGATGCCGGTTGTGGTCCGGATTCCCACCCCCCTGCAGGAGTTCACCCAGCAGAAGGATGCCGTCGAGGTCGATGGCGAGACGGTGAAGGACGTCCTCGCCAACCTGGACAAGAAGTGCTCCGGCATCCGCCAGCGCCTCTACGACGAGAGCGGGAAGCTCCGCCGCTTCGTCAACATATACGTGAACCAGGAGGACATCCGCTTCCTCCAGGGCGAGGGGACGAAGGTGAAGGGGGGCGACGAGGTGTCGATCGTCCCGGCCATCGCGGGCGGCCGCTGATCCGGAGGACGGCGTGACCCTGACCCAGGACCAGGTCCAGCGCTACAGCCGCCACTTGCTCATGCCGGAGATCGGAGGGCAGGGACAGGCGCGGCTGCTGGAGAGCGCGGTCCTGATCGCCTTCTCCCCGGAAGCGCGGGGCGCGGCCGAAGCCCTGGCGGCCTACCTGGCGGCGGCGGGGGTGGGGAGGATCGGCTGGTGGGCGGCGGGCGCCGGGGAAGCTCCCGCGCCGGGCTCGCTGGCCGGGCTGCTGGACGCATACGCCCCGGGCGGCGCCGGGGCGTCCGTCCGGTCGATCAACCCGGACGCCCGCCTCGAAACGATCGGGAGCCGGGACGAAGCGAAGCGGCGGGACGATGGCCTGGTCCTGCTCCTGGGCGAGGACGCCCGCCTTGAGGCGTTCGGGCGGGAGTGCCGGGACGGGGGGAAGGCGGTCCTCCGCGGGCGGCTCTCGGGCATGGCCGGCGCCGTCCTGGCCGGTGAAGCCTCGGCCCTTGGCTTTGAACCGGCGGAGGCCGGGGAGGAACTCCCGCCGGCCCCGGCGGAAGGCGCGCTGGGCGCGCTGCTGGCGGCGGGGGCCATCCGGGCCCTGCTGGGGGAGGCCCCGGCCGAAGCGGGCTTTGATTTCGAAAAAGGCCGCCTGTGGGGCCGTCCGGTTCCCCAGCGCGCGGCGCGGGGTGCCGCCCCCGCCGCGGAAGCCTTTTCACAGTAGAGGAAGGTTCGTGATGGCTGAGAGCATGATTCAGGCTCCTGCCCGTTCGTTCCGCAGCATCGACGACGTCCCGATCCTCAAGCTGATCGGGAACACCCCCCTGCTGCGCATCCGGCTGTTCGAGCGGGAGTTCCCGCATGTCGAGGTCTGGGCCAAGGCTGAGTGGTTCAACCCGGGTGGATCGGTGAAGGATCGGCCCGCCCTCTCCATGGTGAGGGACGGCCTCGAGCGGGGCCTCCTGCGGCCCGGCATGACCCTACTGGATTCCACGAGTGGCAACACCGGGATCGCCTACGCCATGATCGGGGCCGCGCTCGGCATCCCGGTGAAGCTCGTCCTCCCGGCGAACGCGAGCCCGGAGCGCAAGGGCACGCTCAAGGCCTACGGCGCCGAGATGGTCTTCTCGAGCGCGCTCGAGGGCTCGGACGGCGCGCAGCGCCTCGCGCGCCGGATCTACGAGGAGGACCCGGAGGCCTATTTCCTGCCCTGCCAGTACGACAACCCCGCCAACCCGCTCGCCCACGAGAACGGGACGGCGGTGGAGATCCTCGAGCAGACGGGCGGCCGCGTGACCCACTTCGTGGCCGGCCTCGGCACGACGGGCACCCTGGTGGGCACGGGGCGGGGGCTCAAGAAGCGCAAGGCGGACGTCAAGGTGTGCGCGGTGATGCCCGCCGAGCCCTTCCACGGCCTCGAGGGCATGAAGCACATCCCCACGGCCATCCGCCCGGGGATCTACGAGGAGGCGGTGCACGATCAGCTCATCCTGGCCGGGACCGAGGACAGCTATCAGCTGGCCGAGCGCCTGGCGCACGAGGAGGGGCTGTTCGTGGGCCACTCTTCGGGGGCGGCCCTCGTGGGCGCGCGCGAGGTGGCGGAGCGCGCCCGGAGCGGCGTCATCGTGGTCATCTTCCCCGACAGCGGGGATCGGTACCTGAGCGAGATGCATTGAGAGGATTGCTCGAATTGCGGCTGACGAAGGAGCAGGCGGAGATGATAGGCGGGCATGCCCGGGCGGCCTATCCCGACGAGTGCTGCGGCGTCATCGTGGGCCCCCCCGCCGGGGAGTCGAACGGCGACCCGCGCCGCCTGCGGGTGCACCTCTTGCGGAACCTTCAGAACGAGATGCACGCGAAGGACCCCGAGTCCTACCCCCGAACGGCCCGGCGCGCGTTCCTCATCGATCCGTTCGCGCTGGAGCGCATCCTGCGCGAGGCGCGGGAGCGCGGCGAGGTGCTGTGCGCCATCTTTCACAGCCATCCCGACGAGGACGCCTATTTCTCCCGGGAGGATCGGGACGCGGCGGTGCCCTTCGGGGACGTGCCCTCCTATCCCGAGGCCGCCCACATCGTGATGAGCGTCCGGGAGGGCCAAGTGCGCGGGGCCAAGGTGTTCCGCTGGGACGCCGGCGCGAAGGATTTCGTGGCGGGCGATCTGGAAGTGGCGGAGCGGACATGACCCTGGCGGAGCGGCTGGCGCGATCCTCGGTCCTCGTGGTGGGGGCCGGCGGGCTGGGCTCGCCCGCCGCCCTGGCCCTCGCGGCCTCCGGGGTGGGGCGGATCGGCCTGGTGGACGAGGACCGGGTGGACCTCTCGAACCTCACCCGCCAGATTCTCCACCGCACCGCCGACCTGGGCCGGGCAAAGGTGGATTCGGGGGTGGAGCGGCTCGGGGCCCTGGCGCCGGGCGTCCGGGTGGAGGCGCACCGGACGCGCCTCGGCCCCGCGGAGGCGCCCTCCCTGGTGGCCGGGTACGACGTGGTGGTGGAGGGGAGCGACAACCTCGACACCAAGCTCCTGATGAACGAAGCGTGTCTCCAGGAGGGGAAGCCGCTGGTCCTGGGCGCCATCCTGCGCTTCTTCGGCCAGGTGCTCACCGTGGTGCCGGGGAAGACGGCCTGCGCCCGCTGCCTCTATGGCGGGGACGGCGGAGCCGTCCTGGCCTCCTGCGGCCGCGCGGGAGTGCTGGGGGCGGTGGCGGGCTTCATCGGCATGGCCCAGGCGGCCGAGGCGCTCCGCCTGCTGGCGGGCCGGCCTCCGGCCTGGGCGGACCGGCTGCTGACCGCCGATCTGTGGCGAAACCGGATGGGGACGGCGCCGCTCCGGCCGGATCCCTTTTGCGAAACGTGCGGCGCGGGCGCCGCGAAGGCCGCCCGATTGGTCATCCCCTGATCCGCCTCGGGGGAAACATCGGAAAGAGGATGACAATATGAAGATCTCGACGAAAGGCCGCTACGCCGTGCTTGCCATGATCGAGCTGGCGAGGCATTCCCAGACCCATCCCATCCCGCTCCCGCAGATCGCGGGGCGGCTGGCCATCAGCCAGCACTACTTGGAGCAGCTTTTCGTCAAGATGCGGCGCGCCAGGCTCGTGCGCAGCACGCGGGGGCCCGGGGGAGGATACATTCTGGCCCTGCCGCCCTCGCAGATCAACATGAAGGCCGTGCTCTCGGCGGTGGAGGAGGAGATCCGCCCCGTGGACTGCGGCGATACGGACGAGGCGGGCGGCCCCTGCCCCAACATCCCGGTTTGCGGGAGCCGCGTGCTGTGGAAGAAGCTGGAGGCCGCGATCGACCGGACCCTCTCCGAGACCACTCTCGAGGAGCTTTCCCTCGGCTCCCGGGAGGAGACCGAGCGGGTGCGCCTCCCGAGTTTCCCCGTGAGCATCTGAGCCGCCGCGGGAGCGTTCCGTGCGGGTTCTCGCCCTCTCCATGCTGCTCGCCATGGCCCCGGCGCCGCCCCCCATCTCCGCCCAGGAGCTTCCCCTCGATCGCGTCCAGCTCCCCCCCGGGTTCCGCATCGGCCTCTACGCCCGCGACGTGCCGGGGGCGCGCTCGCTGGCCCTGAGCCCCGCCGGCACCGTCTTCGTCGGCTCGCGCGGGGCGGGCAAGGTCTACGCCCTCCGGGACAAGGACGGCGACGGCCGGGCGGACGAGATCATCACCCTCCTCCAGGGCCTGGACACCCCCAACGGGGTGGCCTTCAAGGACGGCGACCTCTACGTGGCCCAGATATCGCGCGTCCTGCGGTACCGGGGCATCGAGGCCCGCCTGAAGAACCCGCCCGAGCCCGAGGTCTTCTACGACGGCCTCCCCACCGACCGCCACCACGGCTGGAAGTTCATCCGCTTCGGGCCGGACGGCCGGCTCCACGTCCCCGTGGGCGCCCCCTGCAACATCTGCGACCCGGGCGACCCCTATGCCGCCATCCTCCGCCTCGCGCCCGACGGCAAGAGCCGCGAGATCGTCGCCCGGGGGGTGCGGAACACCGTCGGCTTCGACTGGCATCCCCGGACGAAGGAGCTCTGGTTCACCGACAACGGGCGCGACTGGATGGGCGACGACCGGCCCCCGGACGAGCTGAACCGCGCCCCGCGCCCGGGCATGCACTTCGGCTTCCCCTATTGCCACGGCCAGAGCCTCAAGGACCCCGACTTCGGCTCCGGCCGGGACTGCTCCCGCTACGCGCCCCCCGCCCGGGAGCTGGGCCCCCACGTGGCCGCCCTTGGGATGCGCTTCTACACCGGGAAGATGTTCCCCGGGAGATACCGCAACCAGATCTTCATCGCCGAGCACGGCTCCTGGAACCGGAGCGCCCCCATCGGCTACCGGGTGACCCTGGTGCGCCTGGACGAGGGCGGCCGCGCGGTGGAATACGCCCCCTTCGCCCACGGCTGGCTCCAGGGCGGCTCGGCCTGGGGGCGCCCGGTGGACGTCCAGGAGCTTCCGGACGGCTCCCTCCTCGTCTCGGACGACCGCGCCGGCGCCGTCTACCGCATCACCTACGGGCGGTAGGGCGGCCCTGGTCTGACCGGGGGTATTTCTCTTTTCATAGGTTTTTTCCCTCAATATCCCTCAATATCCGTGACACCCCCTTTCGCGCGGCCTTTTCGCCTCTCTCCGTTTCGCCCTCCATGGGGGCTTGGCCTTCCCGCGGGGGACGGAAGCCCGCGGCGCCAATGTACGCCCCGGCAGCCAAATGCCAGTTACACCAAATGACGCCAATTTCGCGCACCTTCATGCATCCCCGGGGGAAATGAAGCCGCCCGCTTGCCAATCCCCCCCGGGCGCGGCGATTATCTGGCCGAGGCGCGCAACGGCAATTCATCGGGGCGGGCGCCCGGGGAGGGTCCCCATGCGGCACAGGTTTCTTTCGGCCGGCGGGCGGCTGGGGGGAGGCGTCCTGATCGCCCTGGGCCTGGCCTTCGCGCTCTCGGCTCAGGGGCAGGAGCTCAGGCGGCTCGACTTCATCCAGGACTACCTGAAGTGGGCCCCCCTCTACCGGGACCCCGTCTTCAGCGCCACCCACGGCAAGCGGCTCGTGCGGACCTACCTGAACGCCCCCGCCTGGGCCGAATGGCAGCGCTTCCAGAAGGCCCCCGAGGGCTCCCTTCTGACCTTCCCGCCGGGGAGCCTCATCGTGAAGGACTCCTGGGAGAACGTGAACGGCAAGCCCGGGCCGCGCGCCTACCTCTTCGTGATGCGCAAGGAGGCCGAGAACTCCCGGCCTGCCGCGGGGGACTGGTACTGGGCCATCGCCACCCCGGACTTCCGCGTCCTCAAGTGGCAGGGGAAGATCTTCGAGGGCTACGGCGGGAACGTGCAGTACTGCGTCGACTGCCACAAGCAGGCGGAGGGGACCGACTTCTTCTTCGGGTCGCCGGGCAAGTTGCCCAAGAAGTAAGGCGAGCGGCCGCTGGCTGCCCCTCTCCCAAGGGGAGAGGGAGGCGGGCGGGGATGCGCGGTGCCCTGTTAGCCGTCGGATGCCTGAACAATGAGTTTGTCTCTCGCTTCCAGCCCCGGGAGGAGGCCAGCATGAAATACCGCAAGAGCGAGGCCAAGGAATACGCCCGGGAGGCGCTGCGGGGCATCTGGGACTCCGTCGGCACCCCGTTCACTCCGGAGGGGAAGCTCGACGAGGCCGGCATCCGCCGGAACATGAACCACCTCATCGAGAACCTCCAGGTGGACGGCAACTACACCTCGGGCAACGTGGCCGAGTTCTGGTCCCTCTCGACCGCCGAGCGCAAGCGGGCGCACGAGGCCTACATCGAGGCGGCGGCCGGGCGCATCCCCATGATGGCCGGGGTGCACGACCAGTCGGCGGACACCGCGGTGGAGCTGGCCCGCCACGCCCAGGACGTAGGCTACGATCTCGTCATCATCCTCACCCCCTTCATCGCCGCCCGGAACGACGCGGCGGTGCTCGAGTACATGACCTACGTCTCGCAGCGCGTGGACATCGGCATCGTCCTCTTCAACTCGCCGGGCGCCTGCCACCTCATCGGCCCCGAGCTCGCGCGGAGGCTCGCGGCCCTGCCCAACGTCTGCGGAATGAAGCAGACGGACTGGAATCCCCACGCCACCATCCTCCTCGAGGAGGCGGTGGGGGACCGGATCGTGATCAGCGTGGCGGAGGAGACCGTCTGGCTCCACAACATGATCCATCTCGGCCACCGCTGGCTCATCACCTACACCCCGCACACCTACCAGGTGGCGGGCTGGCTCCCGCTCAAGGAGTACACCGAACTGGCCCTGGCCGGTGACCTGAAGCGCGCGGCGGAGGTCTCGGCCTCCCTGGCCCCGCTCAGGGCCGCGAACAGCCGCTGGATCATGGGCCCCTGGGCCCAGGGGCGGATGCCCGTCGCGGCGCTCAAGCTCTGGGAGGAGCTCATCGGGATGGCCGCCGGGCCGGTGCGGCCCCCCGCCGTCCCGCTCACGAAGGAAGAGAGGGAAGAGCTGCGCGCCGACCTCAGGCGCGCCGGGCTGCTCCAGAAGGCGGAGGCGGCCACGGCCCCCCAGTAGCCTGCGCCGGCGCGCCGGGCGCCCTTCACCGCGCTTCATTCCGTCGGGAGGAAAGATGGCGTTCGAGCCCGTCCGCGTCGCGTCCATGGGCCTGGGGAGGTGGGCCAACGTCCTGGCCGACGCCGCCCTGCGGGGCGGGAAGATACGCCTCGTCTCGTGCTTCAGCCGCACCCCCGAGAAGCGCCGGGAGTTCAGCCGCCGCTACGGGACGCGCGAGGCCGTGGCCTTCGATGAGTTCTTGAAGGACCCCGAGGTGGAGGCGGTCATCCTCACCACCCCCAACCACAACCACCTGGAGCACATCGAGGCGCTTGCCTCGGCCGGGAAGCACGTCTACTGCGAGAAGCCCATCGCCCACAGCCTCGAGCACGCGCGCAGGATCGTCCAGGCGGTGGAGCGGGCCGGGGTCAAGCTCGCCGTCGGGCACAGCGCCCGGCGGCTCGCCCCCTCGCGCAAGCTCAAGGCGCTGATCGAGGCGGGTGAGATCGGGAAGGTCTCCATGTGCGAGAGCAACTTCTGCACCGAGCGCGGCCTCGAGCTCAACCCGGCCATGTGGCGCGCGAGCGGGGAGCTGAACCCGACGGGCGTGGTCATCCAGCTCTCCATCCACCACATCGACACCCTGCGCTACCTGAACGGGCCCGTCCGGACCGTCATCGGCCGCCTCAAGCGCATGCACGCCACCGCCGACGTGGAGGACACCTCCATGATCGTCATGGAGCACGAGAACGGCGTCCTCTCCTACGTGGGCGGCGGCTGGGCCTGCCCCTGGGCCTTCCACATGAACGTCCACGGCACCAAGGGGGTGGCCCACTTCCGCATCACGGGCCAGCAGTGGCGCGATCCCTCCAAGGCCCCCGAGCCCATCCGGCTGCGCATCGACCGCGACCCGCTCGGGAAGGACACGGTGCACGACATGCCCGAGGGCGACATGTTCCGGGACGCGCTGGAGGACTTCGCCTCCTGCGTGCGCGAGGGCCGCTCGCCCGAGGTGGACGGCCGCGCGGCCTACGAGGCCCTCGCCGTGGTCTACGCCGCGGCCGAGAGCTCGCGGGCGGGGCGGGCGGTGGAGCTCGGGCCGTTCATGGCGTGAAGAGAGAGGGAGAGGGAAGAGCAACAGATCCTGCGCTTTGATGTTCCCCCTCCCTCCGGGAGGGGGTAGGGGGAGGGAGGGCACCCGGGCGCTTCCCCCTCCCCAACCTTCCCCCGAAGGGGGAGGGAGGGCAATTCCGATATCGGTGGTCTTGCAGGGCGTGTGGTCGTGGCCCTGCTAGAAGGCGCAAACGATCCATTGCCAAGGGAGGTGGTCTTTTCCATGGAATCGCCCGCATTCGTTTTGAACGTGCTGACGCGCAACGTGCAGCAGGTGCAGAAGGCGCTCGAGGGGATGAAGGACGCCGACCTCCGCATCACCCCCGACGCGGTGAAGGCCAACCCGGCCGGCTGGCTCGTCTGGCACCAGTCGCGCTTCGCCGACCTGGTGCTCTCCCACATCGGGGGCAAGGCCCAGGCCTGGGCCGAGGGCCAGTGGGCCGGGAAATTCCCCGGCGCCCCCTCCGACCTCAAGAAGACGGGCCTGGGGGACACCATGGAGCAGGTGATGGCCATGAGCTTCCCGAAGGCGGCGCTCTCGGGCTACCTGAACGCCGTGCTGGAGAAGGCCAAGAGCGTCCTCTCCGGCCTCGCCTCCGCCGATTTCGGCCGCGAAATCCAGCACCCCCTCCGCGCCGAGAAGATCAAGATCGGCGACCTGCTCGCCGCCATGACCACCGACTTCATCCAGCACTCGGGCCAGGTCTGCTACCTGCGGGGCTACGTCACGGGACCAGGGTGGAGATAAGGAAGCAAGCTGAAAGAAGAAGACCCCGCCGGCATCCGGCGGGGTCTTCTCTTGCTTGAAGATGAAACTTGGTGACCCCTAGGGGACTCGAACCCCTGTTCCCGGCGTGAGAGGCCGGTGTCCTGACCGCTAGACGAAGGGGCCATCGAAGGCGTTGGCTGTCTGACCGGAAGGGAAAAACTGCCTTCCGAGGGGCGGAATGTAGCCCCTCCCCGGAGCCGCGTCAACCGCCCCCGCCTTTTCCTCAAATTCCCAAACGGGTAGATTGCACTCGGGGCGGCATTGGGGCCGCCCGGCAGGATTTCTCCGGGAGGTTTCATGAAAGCGCCGCGCAAGGGAGAGGACGGCCGGCGGCCCGGGCGGGGGGATTCCCTCTCGCCCCAGGCCCTCATCGGCCGTTTCGCCGGGGAGGGCTTCGTGCTCTCCCGCCCGGCGGCGCGGGCCCTGGCCCTGGCCGACGCCCTGGAGAAGCCTCTCCTCCTGGAGGGGCCGCCCGGCGTCGGCAAGACCGAGATCGCCCGCCTCTGGGCCCTGGCCACGGGGAGCCCCCTGGTGCGCCTCCAGTGCTACGAGGGGTTGGACGAGGCGCGCGCCCTCTACGAGTGGTCCTACGGCAAGCAGATCCTCTACAGCCAGCTCCTGCGGGAGAAAGTCGGCGAGGTGCTGGGCGGGGCGCCCTCGCTCGAGGAGGCGGTGGCGCGGCTCAAGGGCCAGGCGGACGTCTTCTTCTCGATGGACTTCCTGCTGCCGAGGCCCCTGATGCGGGCGCTGCTCTCGCCCGAGCGGGCGGTGCTGCTCGTGGACGAGATCGACCGCAGCGACGAGGAGTTCGAGGCCTTCCTCCTGGAGATGCTGCAGGACTTCCAGGTGAGCGTCCCGGAGCTGGGCACGGTGAAGGCGGTCCACCGGCCCCGCGTCGTCTTGACGAGCAACGACTCCCGCGACCTGGCCGACGCCCTGCGCCGCCGCTGCCTCTACCTCTACATCGACTACCCCTCGGTGGAGGAGGAGGCGGCCATCCTGGCCCTCCGCGCGCCGGGGCTCCCCGAGGCGCTCCGCCGCCAACTCGCCGCCTTCGTGGGGAGGCTGCGCCGCGCGGGGCTCCGCAAGGCCCCGGGGGTGGCCGAGGCCATCGATTGGGCGCTGGCCCTCGCCGCCGTGGGCGCGGAGGACCTGGGCCGGCCCGCCCTGGAGGAGACCCTGGGCGCCCTCCTCAAGCACCGCGAGGACCTGAAGCAGGTCTTGGACAACCTCGCCACCCTCCGCCCCCCCGCCGTCTGAGGCGGCCGGTGACGAAGCCCCTTCGGGTGGCGTCGGTGGGCCTCGGCCGCTGGGCGGCCGTGCTGGCGGAGGGGGTCCGGCGCGTCCCCGTTCTCGAGATCGCCGGCTGCTTCAGCCGCTCGGAAGAGCGCCGCGCGTCCTTCGCCTCGAAGTACGGCGGGACGCCCTACCCGAGCTACGAGGCGCTCCTGGCGGACGGCTCGGTGGACGCCGTCCTCCTCACCACCCCCCACAGCGCCCACCACGCGCAGATCCTCGCCGCGGCGCGGGCCGGGAAGCACGTCTTCTGCGAGAAGCCCCTCACCCTCGCCGTGGAGGACGCCCGCTCGGCGATGTATGCCTGCGCCCGGGCGGGGGTGGCCCTGGTGGTGGGCCACTGCTGGCGCTTCGTGGGAGCCGTGCAGCGGGCCAAG
This sequence comes from Candidatus Tectomicrobia bacterium, assembly GCA_016192135.1. Lineage (NCBI taxonomy): Bacteria > Pseudomonadati > Candidatus Tectimicrobiota > Candidatus Tectimicrobiota bacterium. The sequence continues at coordinate 258,123 of JACPUR010000035.1, forward strand.
GGCCTGATCGAGGAGGGCGATCTGGGCGAGGTGGTCCAGGCGGCCGGCCACTTCGGGAACCCCCGGGCACTCAGCCTGGGGCAGGAGGCCTGGCGCGACGCCCCGGAGGAATCCCCGGGCGGGCCCCTGACCGGGCCGGGCTTCCACTTGATGGACGTCCTCCACTACCTCCTCGGGCCGGTGGAGCGGGCGAACGCCGCCTTCCGCCAGCGCCTGACCGGGGGCCGGATGCCGGACACCGCCCTCGCCACCCTTCAGTTCCGATCGGGCGCCCTCGCCCACGTGAGCGCGAGCTTCATCACCCAGCGCTGCTACCGCCTCGCGCTGTTCGGCACGAGGGCCAACGCCTACCTCGAACTCGTTTCCCTGGAGGGGGCCGGGCCCTCGACCCTCTCCCTGCACCGGATCGGCGAGCCTCATCCGGCGGACGTGCCCGTGCCCCAGGAGGACATGATCCGCCTCCAGATGGCCTTCTTCGCCCGCACGGTGCGGGAGGGCGCGCCGCCATTGGCTGGGGGCAGGGAAGGGCTTGCCCTCGTGGCCCTGCTCTCGGCCCTCGCCGCCTCGGCGGAGTCGGGGCGCTGGGAAACCCCCGCCGCCCAGGAAGGATGACCGATGCAGCGCGGCCTCGCCCGCTTCGCCCGCCGCCTCCGCCGCGAGGGCCTGCGCGTCTCGACGGGGGAGATGCTGGACGCGGCCCGGGTTCTCCTCGCCGATGCACACGCGGGAGAGAGCGATCTCGGCGACAAGGACCTCCTCCGCGAGGCGCTCCGCCTCGCCCTCGTGAAGCGCCGCGAGGACTTCGCCCGCTTCGACGCCGCCTTCGAGGCCCACTTCGCCCCTCCCGGCGGGCCTTCGCCCGAGAAGAAGCGCGGGCGCCGCAAGGGCCGCGTCGCGGAGGGAGGGGAAGGCGGCAGGGGCCGCCCCGCCGGCCCCTCGGTTCCCGGCTTGCCCTCTCCGGGCGAGCCCTCTCCCTTGCAGCGCCTGAGCAAGCTGCGCCTCCCGCGCCCCCGCGCCGAGACGCCCCCGCCCGCCGCGCCGGGCCAGGAGGCGGGCGAAGAGGCGGACGACCATCCTCCCACGCCTGGGGAGGCCGCCGCCGCCCTCGCCGAGTTGCTGCTGGGGAAAAAGGAAGAGCCGGAGGAAAAGGGGAAGGAAAAGCGCGGGGAGAAATTCGCCTGCCCCGTCCTGCGCGCCGAGAGGCGCCCCCCGGGGCGGCGGCCCGCCTCGGTCCGTCCCGTCGAGCGGAAGGACCTTCGCGGCAGGTGGACGGCGGAAGACGAGAGGGCGCTCGCGGACGAGGTGGAGCGCGAGCTCCTGCGCCTGCGGATGCGGCGGGTTCGCCGCAAGCGCATGGCCCGGCGGGGGGCGCTCTGGGTGCAGCGGGCGCTGCGGCGCTCGGTCGCGACGGACGGGGTGCCCATGCGCCTCCCGAGGCGGCGGCCGGGACGGCGGGAGCCGAGGCTCCTCCTCCTGGTGGACGTCTCGGGCTCGGCGGCGCGGGCGGCGGCGGCCTTCCTCGCCCTGGCCTCGCGCCTGGGGGAGTCCTTCCGGAAGATCGCCGTCTACTTCTACGTGGACGGCGCGGCCGAGGCCACGGACCTGCTCGGGGACTTCCTCCGGGAGCGGCCCACCCGCGCGGCCTTGGAGCGGGCGGCGGAGCGCCTGCCGGGCCTCAACCTCCACGCCTTGAGTGACATGGGGCGGGCGCTCTATCAGGTGCTGGAGAGGGAGGAGCGGGCGCTGCGTCGCGACACCCTCGTCCTCATCCTGGGGGACGGGCGCAACAACCGGCTCGATCCCTGCGCCTGGGCGCTGGAAGCCATGCGCGCCAAGGCGCGGCGGGTGGTGTGGCTCGTGCCCGAGCCCTTCCGCGAGTGGGGGACGGGGGATTCCGACCTCCCGGCCTACTCGCGCCACTGCGACCTGATGGTGGAGGCGGCGGACCTGGCGGGGCTCAAGCGCGGCCTGCGCCGGGCAGGGAGCCGGTTCGGAGGGATGGGCGGGGAATCGTAGGGCGTTCAGCCGAACGCCCCTGCAGGCCGGGCGGCAGCGCAGGGTTTGCCGTAGGGGCGGTTCGCGAACCGCCCCTACGGAGGCGGCGGGCAGGCTGAGGATGCCGCCGGTTCTTATCCCCGGTTGACGCGCCGGGGCGGCATCGTCCAAGGTGGAAGAACCCTGCTCATGCGATGATCGCGAGAATGCCAAAAGGAGGCTGCGCCGCCATGATGTTCTCCATCAAGATCTACGACAAGCCGGGCTCCCAGGCGCTGCGGGACGCCCACCGCAAGGCCCACCTCGACTACCTGAAGTCCTTCGACGAGAAGACCCTCTTCGCCGGGCCCTTCCTGGCCGAGGACAACGCGACCGAGCTCGGGAGCATGCGCCTGCTCGACTTCCCGGACCGCGCGGCGGCCGAGCGGCACGTGGCGGAGGAGCCCTACATCCTGGGCGGCTGCCAGGAGCGCCCCGCCATCCACCGCTGGCGGCCGGGCGTGCCCCACACCTGGCGCGACTGCCCCCGGACGGAGGGGAACGAGCAGTTCTACGTCTTCGTCCTCGACAAGCCGGGCGGCACCGCGCTCCGCGCCCGGATCAAGGACGTGAACCGAAGGTACATGGAGGGCTTCGCCCGGAACGTGATGGTGCGGGGGCCGCTCCTCTCGGACGAGGGCCGGGACGAGATCGGCACCACCATGCTCCTCGACTTCCCGGGGATGCGCGCCGCCCGGGCCTTCCTCGACGGCGCGCCCTACAGCAAGGAAGGCCTCTGGGGCCAGGTGGAGTTCCACCGCTGGCGCTTCGGCCGGGTGTTCGACCGCCTCAAGGTGCCGGCGAAGTAGGGGGAGAAGGAAAACTCGCGGAGAGTTCGGGGAGAGTGCGCGGTGAGATGTACCCGTGGAGATGGTCAGGCGCCCGAATGGCCCACGCGCCTGGACTGGAAGAGGCGCAGCTTCTCCTCGCTCATGCGGGCCAGCTTCTCCAGGCTCCGGTCGTCCGGCAGGAAGGCCCCGCGCAGATCGAAGGCCCCCCGCTCGAACACGATGCCCCCGCCCGGCCGGCCGCCGCGCCCGCGCTCCTCCTCGAAGAGCTCGCGTATGACCGGCCGGAGGCCCTCCCTGAGCGCCCGCACCGAGGGCTCGGAGTCCACGTTCAAGACATGCTCGGGCCCCCTCTCGCCCAGGAGCCTGAGGGAGGGCCCGGTGATGAAGCGC